>VFZK01000024.1 GCA_016871215.1 Acidimicrobiia bacterium
TCCAGCTGCTCCGGAACCTCAATCACCATCTTGCCCATGCCTCACCCTCCCTTATCTATCTACACAACACTTCCGCAGCTTGTTGTACCAGATTTCACCGGATTTGTCCAGGATGAGAGCCACACTCGACACCACTGTCGCCGTCACTGGCCTTCTGGAAGACCATGGCCAGTTCTCCGTTGTGATAGAGGAAAGAGCCTCCACTGGCCGGATCCTGGGCACGCTCAAACAAGACACGGTAGTTGGAATACAGAATGGAAGTCTGGGCTTGGTTTTCATGCGAGGCAGCGGGGACCAGGGACCGCACCATCGCAATCAGCAGCACACAGACATTCAATGTATCTCTTCCCAGGCGGCAGGAATGGCACACGAGATTCCTCCTGAACTGTCGTGGATGCCGTCAAACAAGCGCAAGATTCTGCGCATGTGTACTACAATGCAGCCAGTCTGTCGAGTGGATGCAGGCATAGTCATCGGAGCGTAAGTTCATGCGCTGCTTGACGCATTCCGTCATTCCCGCGAAAGGGGGATGCCGGGGGTGGTTTCCCGCGCGCGATACCAGTCCTTCAAGAAGTTACCTGCGTTCGCGCCCCGGCTTACTGTCGGCCGGTGACGACCTTTCGCGGGAACGAGGCTCCGAAAAACTCGTCGAGATTACGTCGCGGAGGTGTCATTTGAAATTCTCAAGAACTGTTATCGTTTTGTTGTTGGCCAGAGTGCTGTTGATTTTCTCTGATTCGCGAGCAGAACCTCTCTTCCGGCAGGTGGACGTTTTCCTCAAGGGGGAGCAAGGCGTCCACACTTACCGCATACCGGGAATGGTTGTCACATCCAAGGGCACAGTCCTTGCTTTTTGCGAAGCGCGAAAAGACAGCTCAGGCGACCAGACTCCGACTGACATGGTCCTCAAGCGGAGCGAAGACGGGGGAGCGAGTTGGCAGCCGCTCCAGGTGGTTGTCAAAGGACGGGGGCTCGAAGCCATTATGAATCCGACCCCGGTTGTGAATCGGCGAGACGGTTCGGTTCTGCTTCTCTGCAACCGGTTTCCCGACGTCAATTCCCAGTTTAAGCCCGGGGCGGTTCGGCAGCTGGTTCTGAAGAGCGTCGACGACGGCAAAACATGGTCAGCGCCGGTAGACATTTCGGGCCAAGTCAGCGACACGAGCGCCGGGGCTTCTCTTTGTGTGGGGCCGGGCATGGGAATTCAGACGCGCACAGGCAGATTGGTAGTTCCCTTCTGGCATCATGAGGGCGGTGGAGAGCCCGACCTTCTTGACAGCGTTATCTACTCTGACGACGATGGCAAGCGCTGGAAACGGGGTGCTACGGTATCTGGCTTTGGGGACGAATCGCAGGTAGTGGAATTGGCCGACGGGTCGTTGCTGTTCAGCATTCGCTCAACCCGGGACTGTGCCGGCGACCGTGGACATCGCCGGACCAAAGTCGCTTTCAGCCGGGACGGCGGCATCAGCTGGTCTCAGGCTTCACTGGACGATGCGTTGATCTCGCCCTGCTGTCAAGCAAGCATTCTGCGGTACAGCTTGAAAAGAGAAGGAGCCGATAAAAATCGGCTTTTGTTCTCCAATCCCGCCCATATCTCGAAGAGAGTCAATATGACCGTCCGTGTCAGCTATGATGAAGGAAAGAGTTGGCCGGTGGCCAGAAGCGTGTACGAAGGCCCCTCGGCATACTCCTGCCTCGGAGTGCTTTCCGACGGAACCATCGGCGTGCTGTTCGAGACCGGTGAATCGCATGCCTACGAGAAAATCGCCTTCGCCAGACTGAATCTAGAGTGGCTCACCCATGGAAGGGATCAGCCACAGAGAAGCGCGAGGCAGGGCAAGCAAACCTTGGCGACGGAGAAGAGATAGTCCCTTAAGCCGCACCTTTACGGGGACGGGAAAACAAGAACCGCAGCGTCACTGTCTGTTGGCTTGCCCTGTGAGTGTCTCCGTGGTCCCATGCTGCTTGGACACAAGTGTTAGGACCAGCATCCAGCCGGCCACGATCAGCAAGCCTCCCATCTCACGGGCTTCTTCCACAACTGAATTGGTCATGTGGAAAGATTCGAACATCGCACCAAACGTCGTTTTGCCTATCACACGAGGCGCGATTGAGGCAGCCCAACCCAGGGCTGCAGCTCCCACTGTCGCAGGTAGTACATATCGCTTCAACCGGCGAAACGATCCTAGAATGCAGGCGATGGAACCTGAACCGTAAATCAGCATCCATCGAACTGGATCGGGATCGTTGTACTGAACTGCGACTGAGAACAAGAACGCCGCAGTCATGACCCAATTGGCCACTCCAAATACCATTGAGCTTTTCATAAAGCTTGCAGAGTAACTTTGCTGCTTGCCGCACTCAGCTTTCAGTTGAGGATGAGAACGACAGACCAGGACGACTCATACCTCAAGTCTGAAGACCATATCGTTGCTGTAAAATGTCCAGGTGATGCCTTTCGTGTCCGGCGATAATGTAGGCCAACGCGCGAGCGCTCACCGGCTTTCCATCCGCGAGACCACGGCGAACGAGTGCTTCTCCATCAAGACCCTGCAACAAAGCCAGCGTTGCTGCCCGTACCAGCCGGAACTCTTCGATCAAATTGGCGAGGGTGCGCGACGCGAAATTCCCATCCCGGACGTAGTCGTCCTGTTCGAACCCTGGAAGCGGCGTCGAGTCACCGCGGGCGATCCGTAACAGCCTGTAGGCCATGATGCGCTCCGTATCCACGATGTGTCCGGCCACTTCCTTAATACTCCACTTGCCGGGAGCATAGGTTGCATCGGCGTCCGATTCATCCACGTTCGCGAGCAGAGCACACGTTACCTCGACCTGGTCCCGCAGGAGCTGAAGAACATCTTGGTGAGGGACTTTGCTGAGATATCTTTCGTAGTACAAGTCGTATTCATCCGTCCCGGGCCTGGAAATCGTTGTCATCGCCATTCGGGTGACCTCTCGGTTCGAGCTGTGGCGAGAACCGGACCGTAACTCCAAATCCTAGCTGATGTGCGCGCCGCGGGTTTCAACGTACACCGCGTACAGTGACTGGCTGCCACACATGAAAAGGCGGTTGCGCTTGCTGCCGCCGAAACAAACGTTGCCACAGATTTCGGGAAGGCGAATCTGGCCGATCCGGTCTCCGTTAGGCGCAAAGATGTGCACGCCGTCGTAGCCGTCGCCCACCCAGCCCGCACTCGACCAAACGTTCCCGTCTTCATCGCAACGAATCCCGTCGGCAAAACCCGACTTCCCGTTCAGGTCCATGTCGGCGAATTTCCTGGGGTTTCTGAGTCTTCTGCCATCCACGTCGTAGCCCCAGATGATGTTCTTCGCGGCCGGATAGTGCGACGCACCGGTGTCGGCGACGTAGAGCTTCTTGTAGTCGTGAGAAAAGCAGATGCCGTTAGGCTTGAACGGATCCTCGGCCACTTTCTCCACCGCACCCGATTGCGCGTCGATACGGTAGATCGCTTCCTTTTGAAACGGCTGTACCGTGTCCGACTTCGCCCTCTTGCCTTCATAGTCCATCAAGCTGCCGTAGCCGGGATCGGTGAACCAGATGCACCCGTCGTTCGGATGCACTACAACATCGTTCGGCGCATTGAGCGGCTTGCCTCCGGCGTTCTCTGCGAGCACGGTCACGCTGCCATCGTGCTCGTAACGCACAACGCGGTGCGTAAGATGTTCGCAAGCGATCTGCCGGCCATGATAGTCGAAGGTGTTGCCGTTGCTGTTGTTGGCTGGGAAACGAAAGCGGCGGGAAACGTGGCCATCTTCTTCCAGCCAGCGCAGCTGCTCGTTATTCGGGATGTCGCTCCACAGCAGATAGCGGCCGACGGTGCTCCAGGCAGGGCCTTCCGCCCAGAGCGTGCCCTTGTGAAGCCGCAGAATCGGGGAATTGCCCAGTTTGTACTTGAAGCGCTTGTCGAGCACGACCACGTCGGGGTCCGGGTAGCGTTGCGGCTCCGCGTCAGTGCCGAAATTGCGAGCAAAAGCGGCTGGCGCCATGCCTGTCAGGCCGGCGAGCGCCGCGGCCACCGAAAGAAACGCTCGTCGATCGACCTGAGTGGTTGCAAGCCGGCTTGGAGGCGTTGTGTTTCTGCTGGCAGGCGCGGCAGCTAGATCAATGAATTTGTGCAACTGGACTCGATTCATAAGCTCCTCTCATGTGTTCAAGTAACTTCTGCACGTTGCATCCCATCCGCTCCGAGGAGATTCGCCGATTCCGGGTTGAGCCAGACACCAAGTGAACAGCAAGAAAAATGGTTTCACTTCCGTTTCGGCTCGGCTTCACAGTCTGGGTGTTGGAGGCTTGACGGGTGGTTGAAACGACAACACACCTCTAGTGCGCGTCTTGCGTTTATAGACCTTGTCTCCATTGGTGACATACAACTCGTCGAATGCCGGACCCCCGAAAACAGCGTTCGAAAGAGGCGCTCGCTGTGGTTTGGAGATGATACCGTTAACACGCCCTGCCTGGTCGCACACTTGCAAGCCAACTTGAGTCGCGACATACAAGAGGCCCTGGCTGTCGGCGGTCATCCCGTCAGCCCCGCTTTGCGTGGCAGTATCAGCCATGTGCAGATGGAAGTAAGGCTGTTTGTGCGCCAATGATCCATCGGGCTGAATCTGAAATGAATAGACCATCTGTCCCGCGCTGTCAGCCACCAGAAGAAAACTTTGGTCAGGAGTCAGAATAACGCCGTTGGGACGCATGAGTCCGGTGTCGACCACACGTTTCTCCCGCTTTGCGTTGATGAACCAGACCTGCTTGTTTGGAGGATCGGAAACGTAGATTTCGCCCTTGTGTGTCACGGCCAGATCGTTGGAATCAAGCCCTTCGGCCACAATCGACTCTTTGCCTTCCGAATCGTAGGCAACGATGCGCTTCCGACCGTTCTGGCAAGCGTACAGTTCCCCATCGGGTCCAAACATCAAGCCATTGGCTCCACCCGTGTCTTCTCTGAAGACCGAGACCTCTCCATTCAGACCGACCCGATGGATTCTGTTGTTCGGAATATCGGTAAAGAAAACCTCACCTCTAGAATTCGCCGCCGGACCTTCGGTGAACCGATGCCCCTGGCTCACCTGATGCCATCCCTCGCCATCGATGAGGATGTTCATCAGGGGTTGTTTCGAAGATCCCTGTCCACGAACTGGGAGAGGATAGTCACGCCACAGCCATCGTAATGCGTCGGGTAGAATCGCTCCACCGTGCTTGCTGTTGTGAGCGCCGTCTCCCCACACGTTCTTCACGTCGTAGCCAGAAAACTGAAGCGCGGACAGCATCTCCTGGTTTGCCAAGAACCAATTGCCACCGTAGACATCGAGATCGCCCGAACCATCTTGGAGGAAAACGCGAATGGGCTTGGGCTCGGTCTTTCGAATCAGCGTTGGGTAGTCATTTCCCCCTCGCAGACCCACGTAGGTGGCAATCGTGCTGAAGACGCGTGCGAACGCCTCGGGTCGTTCCCAGGCCGCTGTAAAAGCGCAGATGGCTCCCGAGCTGGCGCCACCAATGGCTCGACTGTTGCCGTCCTTGGCAAGGCTGTATTTTTTGCCGACTTCAGGAAGTATCTCCTCCAACAAGAACCGCACATACCGGTCGCCCAGGCTGTCGTATTCGAAACTTCGGTTGAAGCGGGGCAGAACGTTGTCAGACAGGGCAGGGGCGACGCCTGGATTGATGAAGATTCCGATGGTTACCGGCATCTGATTCTTGTGAATCAGATTGTCAAAGACCACCGGCACACGCCAACTTCCTTCGGGGTTGACATAACCAGCGCCATCTTGAAAAACCATGACACAGGCAGGCTTCGCCGGATCGTACTGCTTCGGCACGTATATCCAATAGTCTCGGACGGTACCTGGGAAGATCTGGCTGGCCCACGAATACTTGGTGACTTCGCCTTTGGGAACACCGGTCTGGACTTGGGAATCGGGCCCAAGGGTGTAGTCGTCGACGGCCAAGGTCCTGGAGCCGATGAAGGCTGCCAACAAGACTGCCAGAAGCCAGCTACGAAGTGTCATCACTTCTCCTTGCGATCGTTAACGCGTGTTTTCCGGTATGCTCTCTGTTCCGGCCTTCGAGACCAACGCTGCCGAGGTCTGCCCAGAGAAACGGCCAGGTAGCGCACCTTCGCGTCAGACGAAGATCGAGCTGCGGCGCGCTGGTGAGGGTTAGGCGCCAAGGTTTCTTTTCTTGATCGCCTCGATCGTGAGCCGGGCCTGCTGTCCGATGCGTTCTCCGAAATGGGCGCACCTGCCCGTGAACTGCTGAATCATCTCCAAGTCTTCTGCCTGCCCTACCAAATAAAGCCCTCTGAGCGCTTCCCAAACCTGCGCCTCAGAAGGTGACAAGATCAGGATATCTTGGTTCTCCTTGACCGGCGTACCATCTTTCACCAGCTTTTCGCTGACGAAACCCGGCAACACCGAACGCACCTCATACAGCTTCGCTTCGGTGGTCTCGACCCGGGCCAGCAAGGTTCCGGTGTCCACCGAATCGTCTTCCTTCAGCCGATAACGCAGCAGGCCCGCTTTGGGCGAAACCACGGTAAAGGGACGCAACATCCCAAGCAGTTCGAACCGGCCTTGAGTGTCTGCAAATCGAACCAAAGCCAAAGCCGCGTTTCGGCGGACCAGAGGGTTTTCGTCTTTCAACAAGACCGTGAGCGCCCGATGGAACTCGGCTTCCCTGGGGTCTTGCCCCATCAACCAGGCTAAGGTGTTGCGGACTTCAGGCACGGGGTGCGTTGTCAGGCTCAGAATCGAAGGATACCAGCGCCGGGCCAAGTCTCGTTCAGCTCGGCCCATCTGCTCCGAGATCTGCAGCAGCGCATGTTGGGTGTCGCGCGGCCGAGCCGATCGTTCCAGGTACTCTTTGAGCTTCTGGTCACTCAGTACCGTTCCGAACCAGGTACCTTTCCAGAAGAGGAACGGCACCAAAACCATGAGAATCGCAACACCAAACACCAGCAGCTTGGCCTTCGGGCCCGGTGGGATTTGTGGCCTGCGTGTTTCTGTACTCATGCGAGTTTTAACGTGCCTCTGCAGCTAGCGGTTCAGAGAGCGAATCTTGCTTCCGCCGAAGATGACTGGCCGCTGGTAGTGCGCCACGCTACTGGCGCTGCGACGCTGCGCTGAAGCACGGGAGCGTCTCATTGCTATCGTGCCGGCACGCCGCCAATTTAGTGCCATCGATACAGCATCCAGTAAATCGCAACGCCGGTGAGGGAGACGTACAACCACAGCGGCAGCGTCCAGCGAGCGATTTGGCGGTGCATGTCGAAACGCTCTTTGAGCGCTCGAGACAAGGTTACAAGCGCCAGCGGCAGAATGACTGCTGCCAGAACAATGTGGGTCAACAAGACGACGCGATACAGGGTTTGCGTCCAACCTGTTCCGGCGAACCGAACCGAGCCGGGCAGAACCTGGAAGTGATAAACCAGATACGACGCAAGAAACAGCGTTGACGCCGCGAACGCCCCAAGCATGCATCGCTTGTGCGCCCCAAGCTCGCGCCTTTTCACGAAATAGAAACCGAGCGCGAGCAGAATTGCGCTGACTGCGTTTAGGCCGGCATTCAACGACGGAAGATCCGAAGCGGAAATCATGGGGCAGTCTCTCGAAGGAGCAACCTGGCATCGTCTTTCAGCTTCCGCAGATCCTCTTCATCGTTGCTGCTGTAGTAGCCGCGTACACGGCCAAGCCGATCGACCAAGATGAACCGCGTCGTGTGAAGCGTGACATCGTCCACTCCACCCACCAGGAATCCCGATTTGGCCAACCGGTGAATGGCTGCTTTCTCGCCGGTGAGGAAGTACCAGCGGCCCTCGTCAGCCTGATACTGGGCAGCGTATCTGGCGAGAACTTCGCGGGTGTCGAACTCAGGATCCACCGAAATGGAAACCAGGCGCAGACTTTCCTCGTTGCGCAGCTCGTGCTGCAATGAGGCCATGCGAGAACTCATCCGCGGGCAAGGGCCCGGACAACGGGTAAAAATGAAGTCGGCAATCCAAACTTTGCCCTTCAAATCGCTCAGGCCCAGCTCATGGCCACCACGCTCCAGCAAGCGGAAATCGGGTAGTTGTGCAAGAACCGGCAGGCGAGTCGTTCTTCCGCTCAACCGCTGGTTCAGCCAAAGCAGGCCACCTAGAGCAAACAGCATCAAACTGATGGAGGCTGCCAGAAACAGTCTGCCCACCTGGCGGCGCGAAAGAGGAGACATGGTTCGACTCGATGATGCGGGGCAAGTATGGCGGCTCTCGCGAAAAGGGTCTGCCTCTGAGGCACCCTCAGCGGAACCGCTCGCTCGTGCGGGATGTCAACGTGTCCTAGCGCTGGCCCTAAGGCCGTTCCAAGCTGGCTCCGGTCGTGGGGTCACAGCGACCGTCGGGAGACAAGCGCGACAGAAACGATCAACGTTCCGACGCCGAACAGGAGTGTGACACAAACTGCGGTTGCGAGCGAGCAAACATCTGGAGCGGCTTGGCCCTCGCCGAGGTACAGCACCTGTCTTAGGGCACTCATGGCATAGGTCATTGGGTTCGCCAACATGACAATGCGAACCCACGACGAGGCGCCCGACATTGGAAACAACGCACCAGACAAGAGCCACATGGGAACCAGCAAGAGATTCATCAGCGCATGGAAGCCTTGAATCGAATCCAGCTTCCAGGCAAGAGCAAACCCAAGCGAGCTCAGCGCGACGGCAATCAACACGACCACAGCCAACAATAGCGGCCACTGTGTCCAGGCGATGCGAATCCCCAACAGGGGCGACAGCAACAACAGCAGCCCGCCCTGCAACGAAGCCAGCGTGGTTACGCCCAGAATCTTTCCCAGAACCAAGCTCAGCCTTGAAGCCGGAGCCACCAGCACGGAGAGCAAGAATCCCTCGCGGCGTTCTTCGATGACCGAAATATTCGAGAAGATTGACGTGAAGAGAAGGACCATCAGCACTGTACCTGGGAAAAAATACTCGAGGTATCCCTGCTCGGGCGCTCCCGTGGCTGGCCGAAAGGAACTGCCGAACCCCGATCCCACGAGCAGCCAAAACACCAAAGGGGTCCCCAAAGCGCCGATCACACGGCTGCGCTGCCGTAGGAAACGCACCATCTCCCTTTGCCACAAGCTGGCCATGGGGAGTAACAATCCGGGGGCAGAAGAAGAGATCACTGGAAATCTGCGGGCGAAAAATACGGTTCAGTCTTGCGCGGGGACAAGCGCGCCGCTCAGAAGCTTAACACTGCGACTCCTCCGCTCTTCCGTGGTTCATCCCTGCGAGGTCCTCAGAACAAGAGGAACGGTCAAGAAGCCATGGGACCGGGAAGGATTTCCGAAGAGGGCAGGTCACTGTTTGTTGCGCTCTGCCATCAACCGGCGGAATTCCTCGCTGCGAAGACTCCAGAAACCGTTCAGGAAAAAAACCAGGGCCAGCACCAAGCAAACGATTGTCAGAAACAGTCCGTCCAAAGAAGCGAACTGCTGGCTTGCAACCAACCATCCAGCCAACACTAGCGAGCCGATGCCCAGCAGCAAGCTAGAGATCAGCAACAGGATCGTTTCTACCATCATTGCTCTCCTCGAGTCGAAAAGTGGTCTGCACAGCGACCTTAGGCTAGTGGCTGCTCTCCCAGAAGGCGTGGCCGGTCATGTGAATGAAAACATCCTCCAAGCTAGGCTTGGACAGGGTGACGGCATCGATTTGTCCGGGGAACGACTCTACCAAGTCGGTAATGAATTCATGACCTTTGGGCCGCTCGATCCTCACCGTATTATCTACCACAGCGACAGGCAAGCCAAACCAGCTGCCAATGGAAAGGCTCAACTGCTGCGCGTGCGGTGTCCGCAAAACGATGACATCTCCACCGACGCGACTCTTGAGCGCCTCGGGCGTGTCGAGCGCTACGAGCACCCCTTCATTCAGCACTGCCAAACGATGACATTTCTCCGCTTCATCCATCAGATGAGTTGTGACGAGCACAGTGGTGCGATCGT
The DNA here is from genome assembly GCA_016871215.1 of Acidimicrobiia bacterium. Classification (GTDB taxonomy): domain Bacteria; phylum Acidobacteriota; class Terriglobia; order Versatilivoradales; family Versatilivoraceae; genus VFZK01. The sequence continues at coordinate 10,006 of VFZK01000024.1, forward strand.
CACGGTTAAGAGCCTCGAGATACTGCCAAAACTCGCGACGAGCGCCGGGGTCCAACCCGGTGCTTGGTTCGTCGAGAAGCAGCAGCAGCGGCCGATGCAAGATGCTTTTCGCTAGTTCCAAACGGCGCTTCATTCCTCCCGAAAGAAATTCGACGATATCGGAGGCCCGTTCGGACAGTCCGAATTGATCGAGGACGTCGGCGATCCTGCGCCGCAATGCAGGCCCTCTTAGGCCGTATAGATGTCCTTGATGGCGAAGGTTCTCGGTGACGGTCAACTTGCGGTCGAGGCTCTGCGATTGAAACACCACCCCAGCAAAACGGCGCACACCGCCCGGAGCCTGCAAGAGGTTTTCGCCAAATACCGAGATCGACCCTGCCGTGGGAGACGAGAGCGTTGTCAAAACGCGAAACAGGGAAGTCTTGCCACTGCCGTTCGGCCCCAGCAACCCAAAGATTTCTCCAGACGAAACAGAGAACGTCACCTTCCGCAAGGCTTGAACCGATCCATACGACAGCTCGAGGTTAGTGACTTCGATGGCGGGTTCTGTACTCACAGCGGGAGGGCAACTCGATCGCGCAGGCTCACGCAGCCGTTGGAGCTGCGTCCTGGTTCTCCCTGGCTGCATCGGCCTCTTGGGTGGGGCGGAGAACGTTGCGGCGGCGAAAAGCGAACAGGAACAGACCGCTCATGATCGCCACCGGCGGTATGAGCAACACAAGAATCCCAAGATTCAGCGCGGCTATGGCTTGGCTGGACTGCGCCGCTGCCGTCGTCTTGCACATCGCACATCCTTGGGCCAGCAGTTGAGAGACATCGGCCAGAGACAGAAGTGCGGCGGCGGCCAGGCTACACCCCTGTTTGTAGCTTGGATGCTTCATCGCTTTTGAGACTGGCAAATCTCGCCCATTGGGTGTCATAGCCTCACCACGATGGCAGGCGTCGATCCGATCATCGCGCGCCTACCAAGGCTTCATATGCAACAGCCGAACGCTGTCAGGGAAAAACACCGAGAGCGTCGATGCGACCACCAACAAGGCCGGAATCAGCGTCAGCACCAAGGTTCGTTTCTCGAAGCGGAGGTGCATGAAGTACGCCATGATGAGGGCCGCCTTCACAAGAGACAATCCCATCAGGAGCACCAGCATTAACGTCAATGAGAGCTGAATGTATGCCAGGAAAACTTCGATGCCTGTCAGAACCAGCAGCCAGACCCAGACGGATAGCGTGAGCTTGGTGCTCAAGCCGTGGGAATCATGATTTTCAGAATGTGCGTTCACGAAGTATCACCTCGGAGGATTCAGCGGCGCCCTGTCTCGCCATCCGCCCAACAACCGAGGACGGCAGGCTGGAGCCGGCTCCCGCTATCGTAAGATCAGTGCATCTTCACAGACAACAGATAGATGAGGGGAAACACAAACATCCAGACCAGGTCAACGAAGTGCCAGTATAGGCCGCAGACTTCGACGTGCTCGGCGCCGTAACGGCCTCTGGAAACTCCGATGGCCATGCCTGCCAGATAGAGCACTCCCGTGAATACGTGGAACATGTGAAGGCCGGTGATGCCGAAAAACGTCGCGCCAAACTGAGGGACACCCCAGGGATTCGAGACCAGCGTGATGCCCTCCTGAAAGAGGTTGCTCCACTCTTTCAGATGCAATCCCATGAAGGTCACACCCCCAGCAATGGTGAGCAGAATCCACTTGATCGTTCCGGCACGGTCGTTGCGTTGAGCGGCATTCACTCCCAATACCATGGTGAGGCTGCTGGACAGCAGGCAAAAGGTCATCAGCGTCGAGAAAGCGATGCTCGGCCAAAGATGAAATGGCGTTGGCCAGTTCGGCGTCGAAACCCGAAGATAGCTATACCCGAACAACAAAGCTGAAAAGGTGAGTGCGTCTGAGACGATAAAAAGCCACATCCCCAGCTTCTTGTGACCGACGGAATAAGGCAGTACGCCGCCTTCCCATTCCGGCATTCGCAACGACTCGGCATGCACATTGGCCATCCGTTACCTCCAGAAGAATAGCAACACGAAGAGATAGATCCACAGGCCATCCATGAAGTGCCAATAGATGGCGGTCACGTCCGCGAAAATGCGCTGCCCCCGCGTCGGCTGAAGCTCGCGGAACGCCATCGCGGCCAGAACCACCAGCGCCACGAGTCCGCCCAACAGGTGCACCGCGTGACAGCCGGTGAGGAGATAGAAAAACGAGCTGTAGGAATTCGAGCTCAAATAGACTCCCTGCGACGCGAGCGCCTTCCAGATCGCCAGTTGGCCGGCCAGGAAGCTAGCCCCCAGCAAGACCGTGATCGCAATCCAAAACCGGGCCTTGCGGGTGGTCGTCGCCACGAGCCGCCTCCTGAACATCTCGAGAGTCGCACTGCTGGCCAGCAGAAGAAGGCTGTTCGGAATGAGAAATCGGGGAATCTCGATAGCTCGCCAGTCTTGCGAACCTCCCAGCCGAATGATGCAGGCACTGGTGAGTCCGGAGAACAGCATCGTGACCGAGGCAAGCGCCAGCCACATCCCCAGACGGTAGCTATCGGCTGAAGTCTGGTTTCCACCACCATTCGGGCCCTGTCGATGAAAGTCATCACCTTGTCCGCCCTGTCCGAAACCGCCAGGAGGGACTCGACCTTTGGGCTTGGCATCGATCTGTGGTGGAGCGAGCGCTATCGGCATATTTCAGTCAGGATCTCGATTGAGTCAGACGAAGTCGAAATGGCCCTCCTGCATCAAGACAGGGCTACACCCGTGCAAGAGAGTTACGGTTCTGCTTGCCAGCGACAAATTGACTCTTGCTTTCGCGGTAAAGACAGGCGGTGTCATTCAGCATCGTCCACCCTCAAGATGATCGAACCTAAGCCTTCCCCAGTTTCAATGGGGGATCGGCTTGCATGACGAAGTCCCTGGGAGCACCAGGAACACCGTATTCGTAAGGGCCGTGATGCACTACCGGGATCTTGCCACCGAAGTTGTCATGAGGCGGCGGCGACGGAATGCTCCACTCCAGGGTTGTGGCCTCCCAGGGATTGTCGGAAGCCTTCCTACCTTTGAACAAACTCCAGAACAAGTTAACCAAAAAGATCAACTGTGCTGCCGCCGTGAGTATCGCTGCCCAGGTAATGACCACTTGATAACCCTGAACTCCAGCCAGGTAAAGAAATTCGGTGCTCTGAGCATAACGGCGGGGTTGTCCCATGATCCCCATCGTGTGCATTGGCATGAAGATGGCGTTGACGCCAATGAACGTGAGCCAGAAATGGATCTTGCCCAAGGTCTCGTTCATCATCCGCCCAAACATTTTGGGGAACCAATAGGCAGTCCCTCCAAAAATGCCGAAAATCGCCGCCACACCCATGATCAAGTGGAAATGGCCTACCGGGAAATAGGTGTCGTGGAGCGGTATGTCCACGGAAGTCTGTCCGAGAAAGATCCCGGTAATGCCGCCCGACACGAAGAGGGACACAAAGCCGATCGCATAGAGCATGGGAGAGGTAAACCGAATCTTGCCGCCCCAGAGAGTACCTAACCAGTTGAAAGTCTTAACGGCCGAAGGCACGCCGATGGTCAGGGTCAACATCGAGAACACCAGAGCCGACATTGGGCTGAGGCCGCTGAGGAACATGTGGTGCCCCCACACGAAGAACCCCAGCAGCCCGATTGCGAACACTGCGTAGACCATCGCCCGATATCCATAGATCGGCTTGCGAGCAAACGTGGACAACAACTGCGAAGTCACTCCCATGCCCGGCAATATGGCGATATAAACTTCGGGATGTCCAAAAAACCAGAACAGGTGCTGCCAAAGAATCGGGGATCCACCGGCGTGCTGAATCACTTTGTCGCTTACGACCAAGCCCGCCGGAATAAAGAAGCTGGTGCCTCCGATGCGATCGAACAGCAGCAGAATACCGCCAGCTAGCAAGACGGGGAAGGAAAGCAGCGCCAGAATGGCGGTTGTGAACCAAGTCCATACCGTCAGCGGCATCCGCATGAGCGACATGCCTTTCGCCCGCATGTTGAGAACGGTGGTGATGAAGTTGAGCGCACCCAGCAGCGATGCCAGGCAGAAAATGGCGATGCTGACAATCCACAACGTCTGGCCTAAACCCTGGCCTGGACCAGCGACTTGGCCGAGGGCACTCAAGGGCGCATAGGCCGTCCAGCCCGAAATCGGGGCCCCTCCTTCCACGAACAAGGCCGCAACCATGACCACCATGCTCACGAAGGTGACCCAGAAGGAAAGCATGTTGAGCACGGGAAACGCCATGTCGTGTGCCCCAACTTGAATCGGGAGTACGTAGTTGCCGAACCCGCTCTGCGGCGCCGTGGTCAACACGAAGAACACCATGATCGTGCCATGCATGGTGAGCATGGACAGGTAGAATTCCGGTGTCATCGGGCCACCCTCGAATCCGGCCGGAAAAATCTTCGCGAGCATTGGCCAGTGCTCTGCCGGCCAGGCTAGGCGCAATCGAAAGATCAGCGACAGAGCCATTCCCAGAAAAACCGCAATCAGAGCCAGGAAGTAATACTGGATACCGATGATCTTGTGATCCAGGCTAAAGACATACTTCCGGATGAATCCGGTCGGCGCGGCATGCACTTGATGCGCATGGGACGTGTCAGACATTGAGTTCTCCTTAACTAAGCTTTCAATTTCAGGTCTCAGCAGTCAGCCGGACAGTCTCTGTCGAACTGCTTCACGACTGCGAGGGCGATCGTCATTCCCGCGAAAGCGGGAATCCAAGGCTGGTTGCCAAGACTGGTTGCGGCACGGCAGATCAGCTCTTCAAAAAAACCCTTCCAGCTCTCGCAGGAATGACGGGATGGCACTTTCAGTTCTGGAACAGTGCGCCGCGCTGAACCGCTGACTACTTCAGTTCGTTGCACGGTCCTTCAGCCAAGCTTCGTACTGGGCATCTTCCATCACCATCAGGTAGCCCTTCATCTTGTAGTGGCCGAGGCCACAGAGTTCGGCGCAAGCGATTTCATACTCGCCTGTCTTCAGTGCCTTGAAGTGCACTGGGACGACCAGTCCTGGAGTCGTATCCTGCTTGAAACGCAGCGCCGGAACGAAAAAGCTGTGAGTGACGTCCTTAGCGCGCAAAGTCACCTTGATCGATTTGTTCACCGGGATGGCCATCCGATTCACGCTGACAACGTCGTCTTTCGCCGCCGGGTCTTTGGTGTCGATGCCAACGGGATTCTCCTGGTCGTTGATGAGCTTCGGATCGGTTCGCCCAAATTTGCCATCGGCTCCCGGGTAGCGGATATTCCAGACGAACTGCTGGCCGGTGACCTCGATCTGAACCGCGTCTGCCGGTGCGTCCTGCAAGTGAAGCTGGGCCCAAACCTTTTGCCCGAGCGCAGCCAAAGCCACAAACACGACCGCCACAACGAGCATGATTCCAACTTCAAGTTTGGTATTGCCATGGGTATAGACGGCGTCGCCTTCCCTGTCTTCGCGATAACGCCAGACGTACCAGCCGAGTGCGATCTGAGAAGCCACAAACGCAATGGCGACGACCACCAGCGTTCGCATGAACTGCGCATCGATCGCTGGACCATGCTCGGAAATGGTTTCCGGAAACCAGCCATGCCTGCCGGAAAATAGAGCGATCCCACCCAAGGTAATGAGCCACAACAATACCGCGAGAGCTCGCGCCATGCTCCTGCCTCCTTGTGAGATGACGATTCGAGAGGACGAACCGGCCCCGCTCTGCACATTCACTGCTGCGCTGGAGCTCGTGTTTCGGCCTGGTTCAGAGCCTAGAGACTTCGAATCTCGTCAGTCGAGTATTTACAGACTCGGCCAATGGCATGCGAAGTCTCCCACTGAAGCTGGGCTGGCTGATCCGCCTCCGCCCCCATTACCCTGTTTTAGTAGCAGCCATCACGGCGTACACCAGCGGCAGATAGATCACCGTGACATGCAGAAGCGTCTTGGCACCCAGCTTCGTTCGCTCACGAGACGCCTGCAAGGCGAAATACAGAAACGCAAAGCCCAAGAGAGCCACGGGCCAGAGGTAGCCGGACCCCGTCATGCCAAGAAACGCGGGCAACAGGCTGACCGGGATCAGCGCCAGCGAATACCCCAAGATCTGTCTGAAGGCGGCGTCGCCATGCGGATCCTGAGCCGGCAGCATCAACATGCCAGCCCGGGCGTAGTCTTCACGGTACATCCAGGCGATCGCCAGAAAATGGGGAAACTGCCAAACAAAAAGCAAAGCATAGAGCGCCCATGCTCCGGCGCTGAGGCCTCCGGTAACAGCGCTCCATCCCATCAGCACCGGCGCCGCCCCAGGAATCGCGCCAACGAAGGTAGCCCAGGTGGTCCGGCGCTTCAGCGGCGTGTAGATGCACAAGTAACTTAGGAGCGTCGCCAAGCCGAGAATACTGGTCAAGCGATTCACGAATAGAGCCAGATACGCCACACCAACCATTGAAATGCCGGCACCAAATGCAAACGCCTCAAACGCGCTGAGCCGGCCTGAAGGAAGCGGGCGATTGGCGGTGCGACGCATTCTGGAGTCGTACTCCCGTTCCAGATAGTGATTGAGCGCTGCCGTGCCGCCAGCCACCAATGCGGTGCCAAGAACAGCATGGAACAGGATCATCGCGTCCGGTGATTCGACCGCCATGAACCCACCCAAGGCGGTCGCGATCAGAACAAGGAATGTCACCTCAGGCTTCGTGAGACTCCAATAATCAGCCAATTTCGAAGGGTTGGAGCAGGGGGCAATGGGACTAGGCGCTGCGGCGGCAGGGGTGCCAGCCACGGCAAAAGTGGAGGACTCGACCTGCGCCATTTCAGATCGAGCGGTCATGAAGTCGCTCCCTGTGGAACCGAAGTCAACTGCAGTTGGGTCTCTGCCGGAGCCAACCAGCGGCGACACTGAAGCGTCAACAGAAGGCAGGCAACCAAAACCGCTGCTCCCGTTGCCACGTGAGCCGTGGTCACGGCAACCATGGCCACGCCCGGTTGAACGTCCTCACGGCTGGCCAGCCGCACTAGGTAAGAGCCGACGCCCAGCGACAGCTGGGCGGCCATCAAGATGCCAAGAACGATCGCAGGGCGGAAGAGAGAGGAAAGGTGAGCGTAGTATTTGTATACTCGCGCGACCGTCCAGGTTACAAGAAGCGCGACGACGAAAGCTCCGAGCACATGCCAGAAGAGGCCAGCTTTCGCATGCCGCAGCGCAGCGCCTAGAATCAGCTGCCCGTAAACGCAAGCTGTTGCGCAGACTGAAAGCCGTCGCATGGAGACGCCCTTGAGATCATTGGCGGCGTGTCTTGGCCCATGCCTCCAGTTGTGGGATGTCAGCAATGCCAAGCTGCCCACGATGCAGAGGAACGCTTGAGCCAGGCAAGCGTGCAAAACCGAAATGGGTGCTGGCAAGAAAAAGAGGACTGTGATTCCACCCAGGATTCCTTGGGTCACAACCACTGCCAAAGCGATCCAGCCAAGCCTGCGCACGAAAGGACGGTCATCTCTTTTCCACACCCATATGGCGAGGACGATCGTCATCAACCCAACGAAGCTAGCCACCATCCTGTGGCCGTGTTCGTAGAAAATGCCACCGATCATGGGTGGCATCAGCGACCCATACGAAAGCGGCCAGTCTGGAACGGCCAGTCCAGCCTCGTTCCCCGTGACCAGCGCTCCCGCGATGATCAGCAGAAACGTGCAACCCACCATGAACACGGCAAAACCGTGGAGGGCTCGATTTTGGGTCGGCAACTCAACTCTCGGTTGCATTGAGTACCAAAGGACGTAAGGCGACGGTTTCAGAAGCTCGAAGCGGGTGCAAGTCCACCTCAGACTGGCATCGTGTTACCAATTCGTTTTCTGACTGGCGCAGCCGTTGCTGTGCTGGAGGCGGATGCGCACTGACTCAAACACACGGCATGTGCGCATAATCCCAAGAGAGATGGAGTCGCACCAGACCAAGGTCGCATCAGGATGCGGCTTTCAGGGTGAAGTCAATCGCTTTGGAGTCTTTCGCTGCCAGCGTTACTTTTTGGGTCGTGGCGCCGAGTTTCTCATGCCAAGCTTCGATCGTGTATTCGCCCGGCGGCAGACCTTTGATCTCGAACGTCCCACCCTTGCCGGTAACTGCAAAGAACGGGTGCTTCAACACGCCAATATAGGATTTCATCCAAGGGTGGACGTTGCATTTAACCGGAATCATCACCTCTTCCCGAGGAAAGGTGCGCTCCAGGGGAGAGCCACCGGGAGACATAGAAGTGTTCCATTCCCGATTGTTGGCGGGCACAGGATGAATGTTGTGCGTTGTCGGATCGCTGTTGAGGATTTTGACGGTCTGGCCAACCTGCACACCAATCATGTGAGGCGTGTACACGCAGCCCTTCTGGTCCAGAACCACGGTCTCAGAAGGTGTCGCAAACGTCTTGTCGCCCAGCCCCTCTTTCACATACACGAACACATGCTGGAGCGTCTTGTCGTCGTTCAACACGACTTCCTCAGCGTAGACCGGCTCCTTATGCAGCGATGCGCAGGAGGCTTCAGCATCCATGCGGATCTGCCTGGGCTTTGGCTTCTCGCCATCGAAGGAGACTTTTCCCGTCAGAGTGGCTGCGGTTGCCGGATCCACGGTCGTTACCGGTCCGGCCGGGGCTCCAGATTCAGTGGGCTTCGATTCCGTCGTCTCGGTAGGCTGCTCTCCCCCGCCGCCGCAGGCAGCAAGCAAAAGCACAAAGACGGAGATTGCCAACCACAGTTCGAGTCTTCTTTTCATGTTTGGTGACCTTTCCTTTAAGAGCTAATTGAGTATTTCATCCAATGTTATTGAGAGTCTGCATCCAGAGTCTGCCCGACTCTCCAAACCCTTCGCCCGAGCTTGCGCAACTAAATAGCCTGAGTTTTCAAGGGGTGAGAGCGCCCCGTTTCACCCCGCCCTCCCTGCACCCGGTTCTTCAACGCATGGCCACCTTCGCCGGCGAAGCCGGCCCGCGGCCAGCCAGTCGCCGTTGTTCCTCAGGAGTGAACTGGAACATGTACCGCACGAGGAGATCCGCGTGGTCTTTCTGGTAGCCACCGAACGTAGCCGGAACAGGTCCAGCGAATACCCAACGACCGCCTTCGCGGCGGAAAAGCCCCGATGGCATGGAAGTTCCTGGAGCCATCATCGCCGGGTCGATCATCCACCGAGCGGTCCACCCGGGCTTCAATCGCTCTTTGGCGAGCAGGAAGTTCGGGGCGGTCGCGTTCCGGTCGTGAGCAGGATCTCCGGTGGCGTGGCACTTGAGACACGGGGCCGCCTTTGACGTAAACAAGCCACGCGCCATCTCGCGCTCCTGGTCGGTCAACGGCTGAAGCTTGGTCGGCATGTAAGGCTGGGCCTGAGCCGAGAGAGCATCGAAGAACCGGACGATCTTGCGAATCTCTTCGTTAGAGAAACTGAAAGTCGGCATGCGTACTTTCAAGTAGGAGCGTACACCGTTCCGATTCACGTCCGTGGTGCTCATAGCTGGGTTTTCCAAGAAACGCGCCAGCCAATTCGGATCAACTCGAGCCCCCTGCCCGATCAGCGTGGGAGGCAACTGCTCCTTCCAGTCGGGATCTTGATAGCGCGCCAGACCGGAAAGCACCGATTTCTGGCCCACCCGAACCTGGTGGCAACCCATGCAGTTGTATTTGTTAACCAGCCACCATCCGTCACGAATGTCTTTGCGCTGGTCCTTCGGATTGTAGAAATAGTGTCCAGGCAGGGTTGAGTCGACGCTTCCCAGCAAGAAGGTCGTCACCGCGACGACTTCCTCTTTCGCCAGCCGGAAGTTCGGCATTCGAAGCTTTTCCAGCGGAGCCTTCGCCTTGCCCTTGTCGTAAATCGCAGGGTCCTTAAGCTTGTTCTCGAAAAAACCTTTGTGAGTATACCACCCCTCATGTTTTGCATCGTGGGTCAAAAGGGCGAAATCTAGCCGCTCGATCGGCTTGCTTCCTTCCTTTGTCAGCTCGGTTCCGATGCGCCCCTCTTCTTCCAGCCCTGAGATTTCGTGGCAGCCCGCGCAGCCGAAGTGTCTTACCAGAGCGAGTCCTTTCGGTTTGAGCTGCGGATCGTCCAAGTACCCCGCGGCGGGATAGGACGCGCCAGGTTTTTTCAGGGTGACAAGATAGCTGGCGATGTCTTGCGACTCCTCAAACGTCAGCCGTAAGTTCGGCATCACCGTCATCTGTTGAACTTGAAGCTCGTGACCGTCGTTCGGACAGGTGGTGTGCTCGAGATCGAATACGAAGGGAAGCCCTTTCTTCGCATAGTCCTCCGGACCAATGTCGCGCTTCTCGTGCGTACAGAAAGGCCGCGTTCGCTCGCGCGGATTGTGAATCCATCGAACGAGGTAGTCGTAGTGGTCCTTCTCCCCAACGCGCGACAGATTGGCTGCGAAACTGCCTCCGACAGCGTTGGCCCCCTCGCCGACCGCATGGCATCCGAGGCACCCGCGAGTCTCGAACAACTCTTTGCCGCGCGTAGCATCGCCTGGTTTCTGAGCCGGCAGCTGTCCCTGAACCCCGGACTGCCAGATGTAAGCTGCGATTGCTTCGCGCTGCTCTTTGTCCAATCGAAACGAAGGCATGCGAGTCATTGGCCGGTAAGCGTGAGGATCTTCCAGCCAGACGGGGATCCACTCTTTCCTCATCTTGACTCGTACTTCTTTTAGGCTGGGTCCAACCTTCTTCTGCTCGCGCAAGAGGCTCCGCGACTGAATGTCAAGCTGTTCCATCTGGTGATCGATGTTGCTCACCGTCTGGCGGAGTGCGTCGGCTTGCGCGTACAGGCGCTGCGCTTCCTTGTTGTCAGAGGCTGCGTCCGCTGCTTTGCCAGTGAACTCGGCGTTCTTCTCGTGCTCTTTGCGGTCCATTTCCAGCTTCCGAATGGCTTGGCGACTCGCGGCCAAGGACTCGGCTTCGGTATCGAAGCCCTCGTAGCGATGGCAACCGACACAACCCCGCCCGCGGAAGATCTCTTTGCCGACATTGAGGACACTGGCGTTGTCAAGCACCAGATCGGTGGTATGGCATTGATGGCAGCCGGCCTCCGCGTTTTCCCTGTCGTAGAGCGGCCACAACCAGTGCTTGTACCGTCCATGAGCCTTCTTGACACTGGTGGTCGCTGTGCCGTTGCCGTTGTGGCAGGGAGTACAGCCGAATCTCTCCGGATCGTGGATCTGCAGCAGAGCTTTGGTGGGGTGGCTCGTGAAGGCCCCTTCGCCACCCATGTCTGCCTTTGTCAGGGTGATCGGCTCACGAATGCCTAAGTGACAGGTCTCGCAGCGATCTACCAAGTCCACCGATTTGACGTGGATTTGTTTGATGTCCACGTTGAACAGGCGCATCTTGTTGGCCAGGCCTTCGATTTGTCTTTCTGTCAGACCCGGCATTCGGTCTTTCACGAAGGCATCGAGCTTGGCTCTCAGCTCGCTCACCGGTTTGACCAACCCGCCCCGTACGGCCGCCAACTCGGCCTTGCGCTGTTGCAAGCGATTGAACTCCTGCTCCAGTTGCGAAAAGTTCATTCGGAGCTTTTCGGAATGACCTTTGCCTGTCGGCAAAGTCAACTGTACCGGCCGGGCCTTCAGTTTTTCGATCTGCCGGCCAAGCGAGTCCTTCGCACTTTGTGAGGAAGCCACTTCGACACGGTAGGTCACGGCCTGGATTTCACTGCGAGCCAGAGCAAACGGGTCCGTGATGGCGGTGAGGCGGGGTCCGATGACGTCGATCGTTTCCTGATCGATCTCCTTCAGCTTTGGCGCAATCTCTTTTTCCTTATCCAGGATCTCTTGCTCGAGCTTGCGGTACTCCTCAGACTGGCGAACACTCTTCTCCACCGCAGCCTGCCTTGGCTTAGCTTTGTTAAGGAAGGCAGTATACCTTTGACTGAATCGCTTCTGAATGCTTTTCCAGGGGCGTTGCCCATAGATCTCGTCCCACACAGCCCAGACCAGGGAAAGCATGAGCAGAAGCGACGAAAGGAGCAGAAGGCCGCTCAGAGACTGCGTGACAACCGGATCTTTGTCTTCGACGGGAGAGGTCTTCTCTGGCACCTTCAAGCCTCCTTGATTTCCGAAACGTACCGAAAGGACAACACCCAAACAGCCTCAGGCAACAGCCCTTCCTGGAATCTTCGCGCACTGAGGATTCGGCCAGCCGGCAGATTCCATCGAGCTGGGCCCTTCAGATGTTGAACCAGGGCGTTATCCAGACATACTTGATGCGAAACGCCAGTCGCGCAATCATCTTCACGGGCAACGACATCATGGTGATGATGAAAAACTGGAGCGTCAGATACTGCACCAGAGTCATCCGCTGGTAGATCTTCCGGTTGAAATCGTTCCAGGTTAAAACCTTGTGAAACGCGATGGCCGTCACGGCTGTGTAGAGCAGCGTAACGATGCCTCCGAAAATGCCCTTGCCCAGAGCGCTGGTTATTCCAAAAATATCTGGCAGATCGCGATTGGCCTCGAATACCACCCGATTGTGATCCCACGTCTGCCCCGGCCAAAACCAAATCCATCCCGGCCCGCGGATGAATGTTCCGATAACCACCATCGATAGCCACAGGATGAGGAACCCAAAACAGAAGGCCCAAATCGCAAACTTACGCTGCTTGTAGGTGTAGTACCCGTTACCCAGGGGATTGGCGTCCATGTAAGGTATCGCCATCAAGCCCACCAGAATCAGTGAGGGGAGCACCACGCCGGCCATCCACGGATCGAAGTAAACAAGCATTTCCTGCAGCCCGAGAAAATACCACGGGGCTTTCGACGGGTTCATCGTTAACGTTGGATTTGCGGGTTCTTCCAGGGGCGCGTTAAGCGCGATCGACCAAACCATCAGGATGAACGTGACGATGATAGCTGCCAGAAACTCGATGCGCAGCAGGTACGGCCAGACGTGAACTTCGCGCTCCCAGCCTGGCCTCCACGGCTGCGTTTTCCTATGGTGGGTCTTTGCCATCTGCGGATCGGTTTCCAATTGCGCGATGAGCCGGTCGTTCGCCAGCGACTGCCTCAGACCATACCAGCTGTAGAACGGCACGAGAACGATGAGTGCGACAATGGGAACGTTATCCGGAGCCGAAGCGATTTCCCAAAGCTGAGCCCAATCCATTCAAACCTCCCAGAGAGACATAAGGACAGAGAGGCACCAAGAGTCGTCAGTTCACGGAATTCTTCAGCCCTGTGATTCAGGGACCGTAAGCGGCCTTCCACGCTCATCAATTCGATGATCGTAGTTGCCTCCACCAACCAAGCTCTCTCGCCCCACACCGGCCCTTGATTTCCTGACGAGGGACAGAAAAAGGAACCCGTTCTACTGACAGACCTTCGGGCCTGGGCCATGCCACAAGGGTCACAACTTTCGCTCTTCCTTGATTTCCGAGGCTAACATCATGGGCGATGGCCCTGAAATGCCACCGTCTTTGCGCACGCGCCAGAAGTGCACGGCCATGAAGACAGACGCAATCAGAGGAATGGCAATACAGTGCCAGATGTAGGCTCGCAGCAAGGCGTTCGAGTCGACAATCGATCCTCCCAGCAGTCCAAACCGAACGTCGTTGTAGGCAGTCATACCCAGCTCTGGGCCGAAGGGGCCTTCATGCCCCAGTAGTGGAGTAGCCCTGGCCATGTTCGTTCCCACCGTTACCGCCCAGAATCCGAGTTGGTCGTCGGGTAGCAAGTAGCCGGTGAAGGAAAGCAGCATCGTCAGCAACATCAAGATGACGCCAACAACCCAGTTGAACTCTCGGGGCTTCTTGTAGGAACCAGTCAAGAACACCCGGAACATGTGAAGCCAGACAGTGATGATCATCAAGTGCGCCGCCCAGCGGTGCATGTTCCGCAGCAATTTCCCGAACGGCACATCGTGCTCGAGGTAGAGGATGTCGCGAAACGCCTGTACCTTGCTGGGGTGGTAGTAAAACATCAGGAGCGTACCGGTGAACGTGAGCACCACGAACAGGTAGAACGAAATGCCTCCCATGCCCCACGTATAGTTATAAGCCACCGCATCCCGATTGATCTTGGCCGGATGAAGGTGAAGAAAAACGTTGGAAAGCACTCCCAAAGCGCGGCTGCGCGGCTTGTCATCGTGCTTGACGCGGAAGATGGACTTGTAGAGCTGGGTCTTCTCCGGGTCCTGCAGCGATTTGGCCTCTTCGACACCCTTCTCCTTCAGGACCTTGACTTCGCTCTTAACCTCCTCAAGAAGGGCCGTGAGCCCCTTTTTGCTGCCATTCTGGTCCTTGAGGTCTTCTGGCATCACAATTCTCCAGTTCTGGTCACACAGTGAGCGTTTAGGGGAATAGGCCCGCTATAAGGGTAAGAAGGCACCGGGATCCTTAAACTTCGAACGGCCTCCCTTAGGCCAGTCGTAGAGAACGCTAGTGTCTACGACGATCTGCCCTTCGGCATCCAGCTCCACTTTGGCCCGGTCGAGCGGCCGGGGAGCAGGGCCTTCGAAGTTAATGCCCTCGGTATCGAAGCCGCTTCCATGGCAGGGACACTTGAACTTGTTCTCGCCCGACTTCCAATCGGGTGTGCAGCCCAGGTGAGTGCAGCGCGCGTAAATGACGAAAATGCCCTCCGCGTTGCGCACGATCCAGATTCGATAGTCTTTCTGGAATTTGGTATCAACGCCAAACCCGTAGTCAGATGGATAGCCAATGCGGAAAACCGTCTTAGGTTCGAACAAGGTTCGCGGGAAGAAGAAGCGAAGAAACATGAAGAAGTTCGTTCCCAGAAAACCTAAGGTGCAGGCAGTGACGATGCGCCGCCTTCGGGGCACCGTGCCCACGGCGTCTCCACCTTTGAATATTCCAGAGAATTTGGACAGCAGCCCCGAGAGCTTTCCGCTCCTGGCGGGTTTGACAGATGGAACAGGCGCAATCGGAGCTGGGTCAACGGCGACATTGCCAGAGTTCTTGTCGCCTTTGCCCTCAGAATTAGGCATCCACCCCTCCACTGGGCTTGAAGAAAGAATTCAGATCCCGGTTTTGATTGGCGATTCCTGCAATTGGCTTCGAGAATGAGCTTGAGCGCTGAAGCAATCGGCAGTGGTATGACCCAGAAGCAAGCGCATTGTAGTGAAAAAAACCCAATTGTCAATACGGCCCGGCTGAATTGGCACGGCCCCGTCAAAGTCGGAGGCCGATGAGGCGCAAGACTTGGGGACCGAGGCGGGCGCAATGGCGGAGCGCAGGGGCGATGTAGCGGGCACCGGCCATACGGAGCAGCGAGATGGCCAAGTTGCGCAGAGAAGCCATGACCTGTGCGCCCATCCCTTTGCGGACTTGGGAGC
>VFZK01000025.1 GCA_016871215.1 Acidimicrobiia bacterium
GAGCGCAATCTGTGGTTGAAATTTGTTGCGGTCGAAACACCGCATTCCTTCTGCGTTTCAAAGGCAGCCCAAGTCGGCTTGGCGGGTGTCACTTAGGCAAATGGTTTTCCGTGGAAATCCAGGCTAGGACAGGGAATCACTCCAATTGCAAAGATCATGGAGGTCTTGAGGCGCAGCCGGGCCGACATCCGATTCTGCCTGGAAATGATGACCCGCGACCCGCTCAAGGTGCCTTATCTCGACAACAAGTATTGGGCGAGCCGCGAGAACCGCGACCCGGCTAAGATCGAGTCGTTCAAAAACTCGGTCCTGTCCAGGGCTTGGACGAAACCGTTGCCGAAGGTGAGTGGCATGAGCAGCCAGCGGATGCTGGCGGTCGAAGACGACAGTATCCGCCGCTGTGTGGCCTACGCGAAGCGAACCCTGGGGCTGTAGAAGAAGGAAATCGAACGAGCATTTGAAATTTCACCGCCTCGGCCGTTCGACGCCGGCTTGTGTCGCTGGACTGCGTGTCTCCATGAAATACTTGATGGCTTTGCTTGCTTCGCTGCTTTCGGCCTGGATATTCTACTTCCTGGTGGCGGCATTCTTCGTTCAGGTCGAGTCTTTGCCGGCTGTTTTGGTCTGGCTGGCCAACCTGCTTTTTTTGCCCTGGGCGTGAACGCAGCTCACGTCGTTTCGCGGCTTTTCTCTCTGCTCGCGATCGAAACGATGGTGGCGCCGCTGTCGGCGTTTCTCCACATGCTCGCCAGCGACCAGGATTTCTTGGCGTCCCTCCAGAGAGAAGGTCAGAACCCGGCACTCGTTCAATATCTGATAGCCAGCGGCTGGGACACGGAGCAACTGATTCTGACGTCGCTCGGAGTTGCGCTCCTTTTCGCCATCCTGGCTTTTTTCACCTCGCCCGAGCGTTTTGCGATCGATTAGCCGCTCAGCGAGGGCTGCAAGATCTCCCTTCGGGGCGCTCTCGCTTCCCTTCATGACAACGAACGATCCACCGGCGCTGCTACGATGGCATGGACTCGCTCCATCAGCGCATTGACTTCCGCTTTCGGCAGATCCTTTGTCTCGATCGTGTCGTGAAGCTGCACGATGATCTTCGAAGGCCGCAACAACCAGCTTCCCTTCCGATTGAACTGGTAGGAACCGCAGATGCTCATGGGGACGATGGGAGCGCCAATGTGCTGAGCCATGACGAACGCGCCTTTTTGAAAGGGCCCGACGCGGCCATCCAGCGTTCGTGTTCCCTCGGCAAACACGATGACGCTGATGCCATTTTCAAGGTGCGACCGGACCCGCTCGAGCGTCTTCTTGAACTGTGACGGGCCGCCTCCACGACTGACTGGAATATTGCCAAACCGCTTCATCATCCAGCCGTAAGCGGGAATCTTGAAATGGCTTTCCAGCTCCAGGCCTCTCACGAACTGGGGAATCGCCGAGTAGATGACGAAGGCATCGAAGAGATTGACGTGATTGCAGATGAAAATGCTGGTGCGTTGCGGGTCGAAGCCGGGAGACTGCTTCGTTTCGAAGCCCACGCCCGCAACTCGCAGGATGTTGCGGAAAAACCAGCGCTGCGGCCAGTCGTTCCAGCGCGGATCGAAAAAGATCCCAAGCAACACGAGGAACGTGCACACCGTGAAAAAATGCACCGCGCTCGCGGCCCAAATAACGACGCTGCGGAGCACGAGATAGAGTTGCTTCATCATCAAACCATCACGTCCAGAGCTGCTGGGAGCACGTCGAGCGATCGTGGCTCGCAGTGAACGATCTCGCCATCGATCATGATGTCGACGGCGCCCGCCAGGTGGAAATCTACGTGCTTGGCCGGCAGTCTGGAAATGAGCGGGTGCTTCATATGGGCTCCCGAGAAAATCTTGGGAAACGTCAACGCGAAGTCCCAGCGGCCGATTGCACCGACTCTGGTTACTTCGATCGAGCCGTCGGCCGTGTCGGCGAAAGGCGCGATCATCAGCTTGCCGCCCGTATAGCGGCTGTTCGAAAACGTCAGGTAGGTGCAGGGACGCTGGTCCCATTCTGCCGAGCCGTCGACTGCGATCGGGAAGACAGGAAAATGCAAACGTGACCAACAGAGCAGCGTGGCCGCCAGATATCCAACTTCTCCCAGACGCTTAAACCGGCGGTTTGTCAGCTCGCCAGCCTCGGCGGTGAATCCTACACTCATGAGGTTGATGTAGTGCAGAATGCCGCCTCGGTGCTGGAGCCGAAGGACGTCGCATGGCCGAGTGCGACCGGCTACGATCGCGCCGATCGCATGTTCTGCCCCAGCATCGGTGAAATCGCGAAGAAAGGAGTTTCCCGTGCCTAGAGGCAGGAATCCCAGCGAAACGCGCTCTGCCCAGGAATCCCGAGGAAACAAGCCGTTCACAATTTCGTAGCTCGTACCGTCGCCGCCCCCGGCCAGAAAGCGCCGAAACCCTTGCGTGTAGCTTTCGCGCGCGATGCGCGTGGCATCGCCTGGTTGCCGGGTCTCGACTACTTCGACCGACAAGCCTTGCGAGCGCAGGCGCTGCAGGGTTTTGGCTGCGAGTTTCCCGCACCGCCCGCCACCAGCGGCGGGATTGACGATGGCCAAGTAGGGTTTCATGAACGCCGAGGACGCTGGGAAGAACACTTGAAGCTTCGGTTCCACTCACTCCAGCGCCGGGGGGGCGCCCAGTTCTCGCGCCAGAGATCTATTCCTTGCTACCCTCTGGCTCCGAAGGTCTAGCCGTTTCAAGCGCCCCTTGCTGGCTTACAGTTCCTTCAATGCTCTCTCCTGGCTGAATCTTGCGGCAATCTGTTCGGCCAGCAGAGCACGTTTGATCTTCATCGAGGCCGTGCGCGGGAAATCGTCCTCCCACACCACATATCCGCTCAACCGTTTGAAGTCGGCTAGCGAACGGTTTCGCATCTTCAGGTCTTCGATCAATTGCTCCGTCGCCTCGACGCCTGGATCGAGCCGCAGCACAATCATCAGTTGTTCGCCGCTCAGCGATTGGCGTTTCCAGACGTAGTTGACGGCGAATACACAGAACTCTTTCGCGGCCAGGCCTGCAAAGGCCGCTTCGATGTCTTCAGGGTAGATGTTCTTACCCCCCTCGGTGACGATCATGTTCTTCAGGCGTCCCGTCAACAGCAGATGTCCGCTGGCATCCAGCCTTCCGATGTCGCCCGTGAGCAACCACCCGTCGACCAGAACCTCAGCGGTCTGCTCCGGATCGTTCCAGTAGCCCTGCATTACGGTGCGGCTACGCACCGCAACCTGGCCGATGCCTTCGGCATTCGCATCGAGAATTCGCAGCCGGACACCGGGCAGGGGTTTGCCAACCGTGTCAGCGCGAAAGGGTTTCAGATCGTTGACTGTCACGGCGGTTCCAGCTTCCGTCAATCCGTAGCCATTTGCGACGGGAATTCCCAGATCGTAGAAGAACTGCAGGGTCGACGGCTCAGCAAAAGCGCCCCCAGTAATCAAGGCGCGCAGCTCGCCGCCGAACGCTCGATGGATCTGCGGAAACAGCCGCCGGCTCAAGGCAAGGCGCGGTTGTTTGCGAGTGAACAGCCGGTTAATGGCGATCAGGCGAGCGAGAACCCAGCGGCGAAACCGAGGCAGCTCGTTGAAGCGAGTCTTCAGGCCAGCCTCGATGGCTTTCAAGACCATGGGGACGACGCTTGCATAGGTGATCTTAAAGCGGGGAAAGGCTTCTTTCAGATACTCTGGCCGCAGCGTCCGTAAGTGCACCACCGTGGCGCCACAGACGAACGGGCCGATGAAGCCGACCATGAAATCGATGGCGTGATTGGTCGGCAGGATGCTTAGATAACGAACCCCCGGCCAGAACGGGTACCAGGTCATCAGCGACTGGCATTGCTCGAGGTAGTTGTCGTGCGTCAGCATGCACCCCTTGGGCCGGCCACCCGTTCCGGAGGAGTAGACAATGCAGGCGAGATCGCTACGCCGCCTGGGGACGAACCGAGTTGTGCCTTTCTCACCGCAGTCCTCCCATCGCCGGGCATTCTTCAAGTCGGCGTTCTTAGGAGCCTCCGTAACCAAGACCTGCATCGTCGACAGAGTGGCAGGTCCAGGGCTTTGAGCGAGAGCCCGCCAGATCGGGTACTCCACCACAAGTGTCCGGGCCTGCGAGTGGGCCAGCAGCGCCAGCTGCTCTGGGGCAGTTAACTTGAAGTCGATCGGAACCAGAACGCCGCCCGAGTACAGCACCGCATACGCCGCGACAAGCCATTTTGACTGGTTCGACATGAGGATGGCAGCGCGGTCGGCCTCATCGAAGCCCGACGTCTGCAGAGCAGAGGCGATGCGTTGCGCGGCGTTGCTGAACTCGCGGTAGGAGAGCCGGACGTTTTCCCGCTCGCGATCGGCTTCGATGAGACACAAATGGTCCTGCCACTTTTCCAAAGCGGCACGTAGCGCCTCGCCCAGCGATGCGTATGGAGAGAGGTCGGGGGCCGAGTGGCTGGTCACAGTCGCGCTTGAATCCGGTCGGCGAGGGTTCGAAAATCGGTGACACCCTGCAGTTCGTAGTCGGGCAGTTCGACGTTGAAGTGACTTTCCAACTTGGTCAAAAGGTCAAGCGCCTGCAGGCTGTTGATCTTCAGTTTTTTGAAGAAATCGTCGTCCGGGTTGAGGTCCGTAGCCGGCACCTGGAAGTGGCTGGCCGCCAAACCGATCAACTGTCCAAGCGTTTCGTCGAAGCTGGGCATGAGTTGAAACACCTTTCGTCGCCGGTCGTCAGGGCAAGTACGGCTGCGGTCCGCTGTCTTCCACAAACTTTTTTAGAGCCGCTTCGACAGTCGGTCTTCCCATCAGCTCGCAGAAGAGTCGAATCTCTTCCTGAAGCGCCCCGTAGGGCACCGGTTTGATGAACTGTTTGGCAGCGGCAGCCGCCTCACGATCGAACTTTGCGGCTTGCGAGGCGATGCCGCGCGCGGCACGCAACGCCTCTCCGGGAGCAACCAACTGGCTGGCCAAGCCCACAGCGGCTGCTTTGGTAGCGTTGATGCTGCGTCCGGTCATCAGCAGGTCACGCACCAGACCGTTTCCAAGATCGCGCTTCAGTCGAGGGATGCCTCCAAAACCCGGGATCAACCCCAGACGCAGCTCGGGAAAGCAGAATCGGGCGCTTCGATCGGCGACGATCATATCGCAGGTCAGCGCGAGTTCGAAGCCTCCGCCGAAAACAACACCATGTACGGCTGCGACAGTAACGAGCGAAGCGGCATCCAGCTGGTTGAACACCCGATGGATTCTCGAAAGGAATTCCCGAACGCGATCCTGCCGGGCGGTCGTTTCCAGCCCCTGGATACCCCGGTACAACTCGCGCAGATCGGCCCCTGCGCAAAAACCTTGCGGCTGCGTGCTGTAAATCACCAGTCCGCGGGCCGTCTCGCCAGACCTTTCCAGGAACTCGGCAAACAGCTCCAGTTCCGCAAGCGTGGCACTGCCGATCTCGTTACAAGGCTCGCGGTGCAGCCGCAACTCAATCGTCTCAGCGGTCTGCGTCCACGACAGCGTTTTTCCAGAGTAAGGTTCCATAAACGGCCGGCTCTGCCGCGATCTTGTTTCGGAGCAACGTCAGTACAGAAACGGAATCAGTTTCTTCGTTCGCTGAGCGTAGCGGCTAAACTCGCTTCCGAACTCCTGCTGCAACAGCTTCTCCTCATCCCGGATCCGGCTCTCCATCCAGATCCAAACCAGCACCGACATGATTGCTGCCGCTGGGGGATTCGCAAAGACGAGCGACAAGCCTGCCATGATCCCGATGACGCCGGTGTAGGCTGGGTGGCGCACCCAACGGTACGGCCCGTTTGTGGTCAGACGGTGTTGTTCTTGGATCGCCACAGCACAGCTGAATTGCGCGCCCTGGGCGCGGATGGACTCGACTCGCAACGCATACGCGACGCCGAAAAGAATCAGTCCCGACCAGCGCAGCAGCACAGAGTCCGAAGTCGCAATCCGATGCCGATCGGCAAAGGGAAGGTAGAAGAACCAGCCAATCAGCACGGGTAGCACGAGCCAGAAGACGTTGCGATGCTTCCGAATCTCGATCTTTCCGGACGCGTTGCTCGTGCGGGTGCCGGCCAGCGCGCCGTACCAACACAGGGCAAGCCACATCAGGAGCAGGGCCACGCGCGCCGGTTCGGCGGCAAATCCGGCAAGGTTGTCCAAGCCCCAGCCGGTCGACAGAATCGTAGCGATCACAGCCCAAATCGCGGTTGCCCTCGACAGGTTTTCGAGCGGATGCGGCATCGGGACTCGATCCAATCTACGACGAGACATGTTCTCGTTCGGTTTCGCTGGGAGCTGCGTACATCGCCTCGATCTCGTCCCGAAAGCGCGCTTCAATCGAAGCCCGTTTCAACTTCCGGTTGATCGTCAGCGAACCGCTTTCGACCGTGAAAGGCTCCAGGCTGTGGAAGAATCTGCGAACCTGTTTGTAGTGTGGCAACTCCCGATTGACACTGTTCAGCGCGGACTCGATCTGGAGCGATGTGAGATGGCCCGTCACGATGGCCGAAAGAAACTTGCGGCCGTTGCCGACGACCATGACGTGCTCGGCTTCGGGCAGCGCCTTCAAGATCCGTTGCTCGATGGGTTCCGGACTAATGTTGTGACCGGAGCTGGGGATAATGATGTCTTTGAGGCGTCCGATGATTTTCCAGTTGCCCTTCGCGTTGGCCTCACCTTGATCGCCCGTATGAAACCAGCCATCCTTCAGGGCCTTGGCAGTAGCGTCCGGGCGGTTCCAATAACCCGGAAAAACATTCGGTCCGCGTACCAGAATTTCATCATTTTCGCCCAATGTCATCTCGATGCCGTGAATCGCAGGTCCGACCCGCCCAGGAATGTAATCATGCACGTCGTCCATGGTGCAGATACCGGTGGTCTCGGTGAGCCCATAAACCTGAAGCACGCGGATCCCCAGCATCATGAAGAACTGCTGGGTCTCCAGCGATAGCGGAGCTGAGCCGCAAATCAGTGCCACCAGATTTGGCCCGATGCGGGCCTTGATCTTCGGGAACAAAAACCGTGCGGCACAGAACTCCCAGAATCCGCCGGCTGCTGTGCCCGGATCCGCCCGGCGGGCCAGCCATGCGGCCTGGCCTTTTTCGAACATGCGAAGCGCCAAGCCTCCTTTTTTTCTCAACTGGCCGAGGATGCCGTTGCGCATTCGATCGAGAAGCGCGGGCACATTGAGCAGATAGTGCGGGGCTGCTACCTTCAGCTCGTCTTCCAGCCGGTTCAGATCCATCGACATCATCAGGGCGTTTCGTCGATAGAGGCAGGTGAGCAACAGAATCCAGGATCCGGCAAAGCAGAAAGGCAGATAGTGAAATACCCGGTCGTCGCCTTCTTTCGAAACACCCTTCATCAGCTCCTCAAGCCGGGCGGTGGTGCGTTGCACCATGAAGCTGAGATTCGCCACGTCGAGAACAACGCCCTTGGCATCTCCCGACGTTCCCGAAGTATAGATGATGGTCATCGGGGAATTGCTTGAAAGAGAGGCAGGTCCGGGCACAGAGTCAGGGTAGGGCGCGCCCGGCGGGAAGATCTCGCTGTACAACAGCATCCTGGGCGCATCGGGCCAAACCGGCAGGATCGACCGCTTCAGCTCTTCATCTGCGCAAATCAGAAGTCTTGGCGAGCAATCCTTCATCATGGCGGCGAGTTCAGCCGGCGCCTGCCGTGCATAGAGCGGCACGACGATTCCGCCTTCGGCCATGATGGCCAAATCGACTGCCACCCAACGGCTGCTGTTGGGGGCCAGCAACGCACAGCGATCCCCTTGCTGCAGGCCCGCTTGCTTCAGGAAGGCACGGGTCTGGCTTACCGCACTCAGCAACTCCCGGCAAGACATCGAAACCAATCCTGTCTTGTGGACCTCCGAGAGAATAACCTTCTGAGGAGTCGTTTCCAGGTTGCGGAAGATGACTTCGAGGAAATTCATGGTTTCAACGATTCAGACTGCAGCCAGCCGGCTTCCGAGAGCACGCGGTCGTCAGCTGCTTAGCCTTTTCCAATCCCGGTGGCATCGAAACGTGCTACTCGTATCTTTCCACCAGCCGCTTCAGCCTCTCGCTCAGGGGTGGCAGATAGTCTTCCCAAGACAGACGCCCCGTGCGGAACGGGAACTCGGGGTAGCGCAGTCGGAGATGCTGCTGGAAGTAAACGCCCATCCGCGCCATCACTTTCAGATTGCGGACCACCGTACGCCCAATGCCGTCGCAGATCGACTCAGCATCCTGATGCAGCTTCTTCAGGATGCCAACCAACTTGTTCGCCAGCTGGGGATCGTCCACTTCCAGCAAGAGGTCGTGCTGGCCGCGCTCCCGCATGAGATTGCGAATCCGCTCGTCCATCGTGATGCCTGCAGACGGCACGAGAGCCGGCATGCAGGTGACGATGCCGTGGTAGCGCGAAGAGACCAGCAGATGGCAACAGCGCAGGACGCTGACCAGCTGATACATGTCGTACTGATCGGAGATGAACAGGGGCACACCGCCCAGCCGCTCCCCCATGATCTCGCAAGCGCGCCGGTCGAGAGCTTCCATGCCGATCATGATCGGAAATACACGATGATCCCGGCGGAAGGCCTCTACCCCATCGGCGAATGCGTTCAGATAGCGATGAAACGGCTCGTTAACGCCGGCTCCGTTTCTGAAGAAATAGATCGACCGGTAATGGCTATCTCGGTAAAAGCCCAGGGAAGACCGCAGACCCAGCTTTAGGAGAGAAGGCCGTACTGGCCACCAGAACGGGTTGATGGGGCAGAGCCCGAGAATCGGTGTCTGTCCGTCCCAGCCCGCCTGCCGCAATGCGCTCTCGGCATACTGAGATCCCAGGGGCTCGAACGTCCAGGCTGTGTCTGTGCCCAGTTCGGTGGGAATGCCCAGCCGGCCAAGCACAGCCTGCGACTCTTCGTTGCGGGTGATCACAAGAGAGCCAGCACAATAACGGCGGCTCATGCTTTGAATCAGCGAGTCCATCTGTCCCGCTTCGGCGCCGTAACCCACAGAGAGCTTGTTTTCGGCGGCTGCGATGCCGAGCGAGCCGATCATCATCGCCGTCAGCGCATTGGCGAACTTGCTCTTGAACATCGAGCCTTCGCAAGCCAGAACCCCATGGTACCGGCTGATTTCGTGAAAGAGGAACGTCGGAAAGACATCCGGCAGCTTCACCTGGCGTGTTCGTTCGAAGTAGCCTTCGGAGAGCGCCAGATTGTGTGAGAGAACGCTCAAGTCGAGGTGCTCGTCGCCCAGCACGCGCCGGACCTGCCGGATCATCTCCTCCACACGCACATCCGCCCCAGTATTGCGATTGCCATTGTAGCCGGCAAACAGCAGCTTCAATGGCATGCCGGGTTGCCAAGCCTCACCGACTCCCAGCATCCAGCGCAACTTGGAAAGCTCAATCAAGCTGCTGACCCACAGGCCGAGGGCAAGATCCATCATGAGACGGATCTCCCCGCCGTTTCCGGCCATTTTTGGTAGGGGTAGCTGAAATGATGCCGGATCGAGAACTCGAACAGTGGAAAGCCGTACTGGGTAAAGCTCACCGGTGCCTTGCCGGTCTCCGCAACGACCCGTCGATTGTCGAAGACCGTGTTCCAAAGCAGATAGGGCAGAAAGACTTTGAGCAACGCTGCCAGCTGGCCCACCGAAGTACCGCGGCGGTTCGAAAGCCAGGCGACGACGCTCTCGAACGGCCCAGCCAGCGAGGGGACGTAGAGCGGGCCGCGGCAATCGCGAGCTTGGGCCAGTGCGCCCGTGATCTGCCGGCAGGTGGGTGAATCGGTACCGGAAGAAAGATGGTACGTGTCGTAAAGCGGCTTCTCCTTTTGGTGCAGGGTCACGATGGAATCCGCAACAAAGTCGACGTTGACGATGTCGAGCCGGTCGTCGGGGCGCAGAGGTAATACGCGGCGCCGTGCCAGGAAAACGAACGCCCTCACCATGTCGAACTGGGTGGTTTCACCATGGCGGCTGTCGCCCAGCACAATGCTCGGCCGAAAGATCGTGAGCGGCACGTCAGGCAAAAGCTCGTGGGCCATATGCTCGCAGAACTTCTTTGTGCGTGCGTAAGGGTCGTAGTCCGACCGTTCCCAATCGATGGCGTCATCCTCTGTGACGACCTCGTTGCTCCGCATGCCCGCAACGGCGACCGTGCTCACATGGCTGTAGCGCCTCAGCCCGGTCCGCGCCGCCACACGACGGGCAAACTTCAACACCTCGAGGGTGCCACGCAGATTGACGTTCAAGCAGGCTTTCTCAGACTTTCGGTTAAGCGAAGCAGCAATGTGTAGAATCGAGCCGGTGGCCTGGAGGAGCCTCGCGTAGTCGGTGTTGCTCAAGCCGAAATTAGGCAGCGTGATGTCGCCCAAGAAGATCTGGATGTGTGAATCGAGCCAACGGTTGAAGCGCGGGAAATCCAAATGCAGCTGCAGAGCTCGCCACAGCTTGAGCTCCGCTGCCCTGCGGTCTTTGGCGCGCACCAAGAGATTGAGCTTCTGGCCGTGGCCTTCCAACAAGCCACTGGCAACATGAGAACCCAGGTAACCGGTGGATCCGGTAATGAAGATTGCCATAAGGGCTGAATGTCACTCCGGTCGCGAACAAGGATCCGAACCGGAAAGGCCTGGAACGCACAGACGACGACCCGCTTGCTTTGACCCTTCGAGAGCGTCTAGCTGTTTGGTGCTCTGCAACGGGATTCTTCGTGCCGAGCGCCGTGCTCGTCGATTCCCAGGTCCGGCGACAAGGACGATTCAGCAGGACCTCAAGGGCGGCAGTCTGTTCATTCGTTTCCTGCCTCCGGCACGAGAACGAGCGGAACGGGGACTCCTAGAAGCCCAGCTTGGACGATTCAGAATCCAGAGTGACTGGCCCAGACTACTCGCCGACTGCCCGGTGCACCGGATGCAGTTCGCTAGAAGCATCGTCGCGAGAATTGCCAGGGAGCGATGTTTCGGGCTGGCCCGTCCTGGGATGCAACTTGAAACTTCTAGGCAGCAGCCCAGTCTCTGGCCGGCGGCCTTCGATCAACGGATAGGTCCACCGGCGCAACGCCGGAACGTGCAGGTTGATCCAGTAGTCGTACCAGTCGATGATCTCCGCATCGTAGCCGAAGCGCTCAACCTCGTCGTCGGGCAGCGCCTGAGCCAGCGTTTTGATGTGATCGGCGGCGAAGAAGTATTCGTTATCCAGGATGAACGGCTCGTAGAGACCGATGACCTTCTGAACTTTTTCAAGAGCGCGCTGCTGCCGGGCTAGAGGCCCGGCGCCGTCAGGCGCCAAGAACGACAGGAGTCGCTGGGTCCCCTCGATCAAGCGTTGGAAGCGCGGGAGAGACACATTCGTATAACGGGTTTTCGAGACCGGAATGGTATCGAACCGGGCACGCAACCAGTGCTCCAACCCTTCCAGCGACCGGTAATGTTTGCGATGCGCCAATCCGGTCAGCTCGATGGTACGGCGCATGTCGGCTGGGTTGGTTGCGGAAGTCGCCAGCTGATAGACCTTTTCGTGGCACCGTTGCACCACAGCGGCCGCAATGAGCGTTAACCCGCGACAGACCTGGTCGACCGGAATCACATCCAGCCGCTTGCGCTTATTGGAAGGAAGCTGGCGGAAGTAGGTGCCCAGCAGGTAAGACAACGGCGCTGTCGTATTGACGCCCTCGTTCCACCCCGGGAACGGCTGGTTAACGGACGACTCCACGATGGATGGCCGTGCGACGCTGGCGCGCAGGTCGCTTGCCTCCGAGGTGAGCAACGACTCTCCGAGGCTTTTGGTGAACGTGTAGATATTGGGCCATCCCCAACGGTGCGCCCGCTCGATGCCCAACTCGATCAGGCAGTCTCGCACCCAGCGTGTACGAATCTTGCGAATTTGGTTATTGACGGCCTTCCCGTCGCCATCCTCGGCGCTGCCTCTGGCCTTGGAGAGCGCTTCAGCTCGAAACTGTGCCAGCGAAGCAGGACTTTCCGCCTCGCGTTCGATTCGGTTGACCTCCGCGTGCAGGAACTCCCATTCGCGGCGGGCGTTGAAATCCGCAGCGCCTCGGGGCGTGTAGTTCGGCAGCAGCTCTTCCGGAACACGGCCATCCGTCCTGCCGTTAACGAAGCAGGTGGAGACGTGCACCAGGGCCGCCCGCTGGCAGCGGCGTAGAAAGTCCGCCAGGTGCAAGACACTGTCGGCGTTTATCGACAACGCCAGACGCAAGTCCGGATTGAAATCCGTCAAGCCCGCCGAATTGACGACTAGATCGAGTTCCCGGAAGAGATGTTGGGCCGTGGCGTTGTCCAGCCCCAGCCCTGGCTCGGAAACGTCGCCTTCGAGAACCTCGACTCGCTCGGACAACCAGCGTCCCAAGTTGTCGCCATGCCGCTCGTGCAGTGCCTTAAAGGCTGGAGACTCGGCAACGATGCGTTCGAACCGCTGCAGTGCAGACCGTGAGCCCTGGCGGCGGACCAAGAGATAGATGCGGCCAAGTTCCGGCAGGTCTTCGAGCAACATGGTCAGCCAGACCTTGCCAATGAACCCTGTGGCGCCAATGATGAGCAGATTCCTCCCAGCGAGCTGCTCTCGCACCGACAGCCGTTCACAGCGATTCGTTTGGCCGAAGTCAGCGACCGGGTGCTTGAGAACGAAGTGCTGGCGGGCTGCTGGGAAGACGAGCTGTTGCGGCGCAGCGCTCTGCCATCTGGCGCCCAGCTGGGCGCGGAAGCCTTGCCATTCGGTTGAGTCTCCCCTCTCCTCCGGCGACAACCTCGATGCACCTTCCAGGGCACTGACGATGGGTTCGAGAAGCCGGCCTGTCGCCAGACCGTCGCGGAATTCCAAACGATTCGCAAGCAGGTACCCAATCTTGAGATCCTGCGCCAAAGGCCTGACCAAGTGATCCAGCTCCTGGCTCACCAGCACCACAGGCTTGCCCGACTGCTGCCATCGTTCCAGTTTCCGCAGTCCCTCAGAAAGGATTCGCGGCCTCAGAACGTAGTTGAAATACTCTTCGCCCAGCAAATCCAGCCGGTCGCGGCTCATGCCACGCAGCGGCAGATGCATGAGCCGCACGGCAAACTCCGGCGCCTCCGAAGACACCACCGGCCGAATCAGAGCCAATCCAGCCACGGCGCCCAACCGATAGGCGCGCTCCGTAAAGGCCTGGGCATTGCGGGCGAAGTGAGCCGGCAAGCTAAACGGCCTCAGCGCAAAAAGAAAGCCCTCGGCGCGAAGAAAGACAAACGGAGATTCAGATTCTCGACTGTTGGCTGGCACTCTAACCTAATTTGCGATCGAACGACTGGACAAGCGATTCGAGATTCCGATTCGGGTAGAACAAACGACTCGGGGCTGGCTGCACGATCGATTTCACCGCAGAAACAGGCTCTCAGCCGCTTACGGGCTCGTCCAGTCTGCGTTTTAGCACGCCAAAGAATACGCAAGACAGGCTGAATTTTCAAGGGCGATGCCGGTAATTCCCGGGGGTACGCTCAAAGTTCACGACGTTGACAGGGGCCGGTGTCTTTCCACTCTGTGCTGTGACCGGCTCGAGCGACAGAGCAAGAACGGCAGGGTTGTTTCGCTGCTGTGCGCCGCACAATCGAGCAGGCGCCGTTTGAAGCAGCCGGCAAGGCGGGCATCAGGTGCTCCACGGAAACGCACGGCATCGTTGGGAGGTGGCTACTGTGGTGGCGCTACGTCCGATAGTCCGCGTTAATGTGAACGTACTCTTTCGTGAGATCGCAGGTCCAGACCGTCGAAGATGCGGCGCCTGACTTCAGATCCAGGGTGATGCGAATATCCTGTTGCTGGAGAATCCGCTTGGCTTGGCGTTCGTCGAACGGCAACCCCATGCCGGAGTTGCAGACGGGCAAGCTGCCAATGCAAATGTCGGTTCGGTTGGGATCGAACGATGCGCCGGAGTAACCGGCGGCGCACAGAATGCGCCCCCAGTTGGCGTCTTCCCCGGCCATGGCAGTCTTGAACAGCGGAGAGTTAGCGATGCTGCGGGCAATCCGCGTCGCGTGCGCTTCTGTTTCGGCGCCCTGGACAACGATTTCGATGAATTTCGTGGCGCCTTCTCCGTCGCGCACGATCTGTTGGGCCAGGCTCTGGCAAACCTGCGTCAGTGCCTGCGTAAACGACTCGTAGTTGCTGTCTTTCTCGTCGATGAGAGGACAGCCCGAGGCTCCGTTTGCGATGATGGCCAACGTGTCGTTAGTGGACGTGTCTCCGTCCACTGTGATGCGGTTGTAGCTCTTGTCGCAAGCCTCTGTCAGCGCTTCTTCGAGCAGGCTGCGGGTGATCATCGCATCGGTCAGAACGAACGCCAGGGTTGTGGCCATGTTGGGCTGAATCATGCCAGCGCCCTTGGTCATGCCGCTGATCCACACGGGCTTCCCTCCGACGAGAAGCTGCGCCGAGCAAACCTTCCGAACCGTGTCGGTGGTCATGATGGCTTTGGCGACGTCGCCGATCGCTTCAGGCTTCAAGCCCTCTTTCAGCGCGGCGGTTTGCTTTTCCAGCCGTTCAAACGGGAGTTGAACGCCGATGACTCCAGTCGAAGCAACCAGCACCTGCTGGGCTGCGACTCCCACAATCTGCCCCGCAAGTCGCGCCATCTGCCGCGCCACCCGCATTCCGGTTTCGCCGGTACAGGCGTTTGCGTTGCCGGAATTGACGATAATCGCGCGAATCTCTCCGCCAGATTCCTTCAAGTTTTCCTGCGAGAGCAACAGCGGAGCGGCTTTCACGACGTTCGTCGTAAACTTGGCGGCGGCGATGGAGGGCCGGGTCGAGCAGAGCAGGCCAAAGTCCAGTTTCCCATCGGATTTCTTTACCCCTGCGGCAACGGCCGAAGCCAAAAAACCTTGAGGACAGGCGATGTCTTCAGAGCTGATGGTGACAGTCAATTTCAGGTGTCCCCTTCCGTTGAGGATGCGCTATCGCCGGCGAAAGACTGGGTTCTGTTTCGCCGCAAGCAGGTTGTTCTGCCGGCTCGTAGCCACCATTGCCACACCCGTACAGCGATCGTGGGCAAAGATTTCCCGCGATCGGGCGCGGCCATCTCAGCCTCGGCTCAACGAGCGTTCTGCCGCTTCCAGTGCTTCGGCCACCCGCGTGGCCGCTGTTCCGCCGAAGACAGAGCGTGCAGCCAGGCTGTTCTCAAGCGACAGGGCATCGAACACATCTCCGCCAAATAGAGCCGAGAACTGCTGATACTCGGCTAAGCTCAGCTCCCGAAGCTGCACGCCCTGCTTTTCGCAGTGCAGCACGATCTTGCCAACCAGCTCGTGAGCTTTGCGGAATGCCAGCCCTTTGCGCACGAGGTAGTCGGCCAAGTCCGTGGCGTTCAGGAAATCGGCTTGCACGGCGCCGCTCGCGACGGAGCGATTCACCGTCATGGTTCGAATGACGGCTTGGGCAACCAGCAGGCAATCGAGCAGTGTGTCGAGTGAGTCGAAAAGCAGTTCTTTGTCTTCCTGCAAGTCTTTGTTGTAGGCCAATGGCAGTCCCTTCAGCAAAGACAGGATGCTGCCGAGATTGCCGATGACGCGTGCTGCCTTGCCGCGAATCAATTCGAGCGAATCGGGGTTCTTTTTCTGCGGCATGATGCTGCTGCCAGTCGTAACCGCATCGGAAAGCTCGATCAAACCGAACTCCGGGGACGAGTAAACGATGAGGTCCTCTGCCAGGCGGCTCAAATGAACCATCGCGAGCGCTGCCGCGGCGATGAAATCCACCTGGTAATCGCGATCACTGACGGCATCCAGGCTGTTTCGCGTCAACTGGCCAAACCCCAGCTCGATCCGCAAGGCTTCGCGATCGACGGGAAAACCGTTGCCGGCCAGGGCGCCCGACCCGAGCGGCATGGCGTCGGTCCGGCGAAAGCAGTCATTCAGGCGGTCGTAGTCACGCTGAAACATCTCGAAGTACGCGAGCAGGTAGTGCGCGAAAAGAACGGGCTGTGCTTTCCGCAGATGGGTATACCCGGGAATCGCCACGTCTCGGTGCGCCTTCGCTAAGTTCAAGAGCTCGCGGCTCAGGTTGCCGATCTCGACCTGGACGCGGATGATGGCCCGCTTCAGGTAGAGTCGCGTATCCAACGCAACCTGATCGTTGCGGCTGCGGCCGGTGTGAAGCTTGAAGCCAGCGTCGCCGGCGATCTGCACCAGCTGGGCTTCGACGAAACTGTGCACATCCTCGGCCTTCTGGCTCGCCAGCCATTCCGGTTCCTTTTCGACGCGCTTCTTTATTTCTCCCAGACCTTTGACAATCTGCTGGAGCTCTGGCTGCGACAGAATGCCCGCTTTCGCGAGGGCATTCGCATAGGCCAGCGAGCCTTCAATATCTTCGAGGATTAGCCGCTGGTCGACGCCAAACGAGCTGTTGAATCGTTCGAAAGCCGCGTCGATCGGCCCGGTGAATCTGCCGCCCCAGGTTTTCATTGAGAGTCCATGGCACGGGTTACCGAGGCCGGGAGATGCGGCGTCGCCGTGTCGCAAGCCTTAGACATTGTTTCTTTTTGCCAGTGCCTGCACCTTGACGGGCAAGCCGAAAAGGTTGATGAATCCTTCCGCGTCTTTCTGGTTGTAGACGGCTTCTTGGCCGAAGGTCGCCAAGTCTTCACGGTAGAGCGAGTGAGCAGATTCCCGTCCAGCAACCAGGATGTTCCCTTTGTACAGCTTGAGCCGTACTGACCCCGTGACAGTCCGCTGGGTGGCAGTCACGAACGCGTCCAGCGCCTCACGAATCGGAGTAAACCACTGGCCGTTGTAGACGAGGTCTGCGTACTTCAGCGCGAGCTGGTCCTTCATCCGCAGCACCTCTTTGTCGAGGCAGATGGATTCCAGCTCGCGGTGAGCCTGAACCAACAGCGTGCCGCCCGGAGTCTCGTAGGCGCCTCGAGACTTCATGCCAACCAGCCGGTTCTCCACCAGGTCGATGCGGCCGATGCCGTGCTCGCCACCGATCTTGTTTAGAGTCTGCAACAGCTGCACAGGCGCCAAGCGCTTCCCATCGACACCGACCGGAGTCCCCTGCTCGAACTCGATCTCGACATAGCGTGGCTGGTCGGGAGCCTTTTCGGGGGAAACCGTCAGTTTCCACATCGACTCCTCCGCCTCGCTGGCGGGATCCTCGAGAACACCGCCTTCGTGGCTGATGTGCCAGATATTCCGGTCCTCACTATAGTTCTTCTGCTTGGTGGCCGTGATGGGTACGTTGTGCTGATGCGCATAGTCGATGGCGTCTTCGCGCGACCTGATGTTCCATTCCCGCCACGGAGCAATGACCTTCAACTGCGGCGCCAGCGCTTTGTAGGTGAGCTCAAAGCGCACCTGATCGTTGCCTTTGCCAGTACAACCGTGAGCCACTGCGTCGGCGCCTTCGCGCAGCGCAATTTCCACCTGCCGCTTAGCCAGAATGGGGCGTGCCATCGACGTGCCCAGCAGGTACTTGCGTTCGTAGATGGCGCTGGCGCGCAACGTGGGCCAGATGTAGTCGCGCACGAACTCTTCGCGCAGATCTTCAACGAACAGCTGCGAAGCGCCCGTCTTCAGCGCCTTCTCGTGAAGGCCGCGCAGTTCCTCTTCCTGGCCGACGTCGCCTGCCATGGCGATGACTTCGCATCGATAATTTTCCCTAAGCCAGGGAATGATGACGGAGGTATCCAATCCTCCGGAGTATGCCAAAACCACTTTTTTGATCATCGCGCGTTCCTTCCGATTCGGTTGCCTACTTCATCAATAGATACAAGATGGCTTTCTGGACGTGCAGGCGGTTCTCGGCCTCGTCGTAGACGATGGACTGGGAAGAATCGATCACGCTGGGCGCTACTTCATACCCTCGGTGAGCCGGCAGGCAGTGCATGAAAACGGCGTGCTGTCTGGCATGCGACATCAGCTCGCTGTCGACCTGATAGTCCGCAAACACAGCGGCTCGATCTTCCGTTTCTGCTTCCTGGCCCATGCTGGCCCAGACATCGGTGTAGACGATTGAGGCGTCGCGGGCGGCTTCAACAGGGTCGTTGACGATGCGAATCTGCGCGCCGCTTTCCTTTGCGAACTTTGCCGCCTCGCTGACGATTCGTTCCTTGGGCTCGAAACCCTTCGGAGAGGCGATCCAGAGTTCAACTCCCAGTTTAGCCGCGCCATCGATCAAAGAATGGCAGGTGTTGTTGCCGTCGCCGATGTAGGCGAACTTGAGCCCTTGAAACGAACCAAACTTCTCCAGAATGGTGAAGTAGTCAGTCAACGCCTGGCAGGGATGCAGCAAGTCGGTCAAGCCGTTGATGATTGGAATCGAGGCGTGCTCGGCGAGCTCGACCACCGATTTGTTTTTGTAAGTGCGTGCGACAATGCCATGAACCCACCGTTCGAGGTTTCTGGCCACGTCGCGAATTGATTCGCGCTCCCCTAGCTTGGCTTCGGAATGATCGAGGAAAACGGCGCTTCCTCCCATGCTCGTCATTCCCACGTCGAAAGTCACACGCGTGCGCAAGGAAGGTTTCTCGAAGATCAGTGCGAGGACCTTTCCCTTCAAGGCGCCGGCATAGTTCGCTGGTGACTTCTTGATCGCTTCCGCCAGGGCGAAAATGAGCTGGAGGTCGGCCAGGGCCAGCTGGTCGATCGAAACCAGGTCTTGGACCGAGAGCTTTCGGTCTGCGAGCGAGTCGATCCCGAACAGAGCTTGCATGAGCATCGGTTAGTGACTCACGGCCTCGGGGGCGGGTGGAGTCCCTTCTTTGCGCTCCTGGGCCACCTGAGAAAAGATCTTGTCCAGGGCTTTGATGAACCGGCTGATTTCTTTCTTCGTAATGATGTAGGGCGGCAAAAAGCGCAGCACGGTGTCGCTGGTGACATTGATGATGAATCCGGCTTCGAGACAGCGATTCACGATATCGCGGGCTGGAAAGTCGAGTTGCATGCCGAGCATCAGGCCTTCGCCGCGCACGTCGGCGACAAAGGCATATTTGTCCTTCAACCCCAGGAGCTTGTTCTTGAAGTAGTCGCCCTTCTCGCGAATGGTTTCCAGCATCTCCTCTTCCTGCAGGATCTTCACGAACTCGAAGCCCAGGCGGCACGCCAGCGGCCCGCCGCCAAAAGTCGTGCCGTGGTCGCCCGGACCGAACGTGGGAGCAACGGTATCGGTCGTCAGCAGCGCGCCCAAAGGGATGCCAAGCCCCAAAGGTTTAGCTAGCGTTAGAATGTCCGGGCGAATGCCGAACTTCTCATAGTAGAAATACCTTCCCGTCCGTCCGATGCCGCACTGGATTTCATCGAAAATCAACAGGGCTCGCTGCTGGTCGCAGAGTTTGCGAGCCGCCTGCAGGAACGCTTCGCTGCAAGCGTGGATGCCGCCTTCGCCTTGCAGCGGTTCGATAATGATGGCGCAAACACGATCGGTGAAGTTCCGCTGGAGATCTTCCACGTCATTGAACCGGACAAACCGAAATCCGGGAACGAGCGGCTCATAAGGTTTGCGGTACTTGTCAGACGCTGTGGCCGAAAGCGCGCCATAAGTGCGGCCATGAAAGGCATTGTCGAGCGTCAATATCTCGTGCTTGCCTTCGCCGAGCTGGTTCTTGTACGCGTAGCCGCGCGCGAGCTTGAAAGCCGCTTCGACAGCTTCGGTCCCGCTGTTGCAGAAGAACGCTTTCTGAAGCCCGGAAATCTCCAGCAGTTTCTCGGCCAGCAGCGCCTGGTAAGGGTGATAGAAGAGATTGCAGACATGAACTGACTTCTTGATCTGCTTTCGAAAGATATTCGCGATCCTTGGGTGATTATGCCCTAGGGCATTCACTGCGATGCCGGCCAGCAGGTCAACATACCGCTTCCCTGCATAGTCATACACCAGGCACTTTCGCCCCTTCTCCACGAAGAGCGGGTACTTTTTGTAGTTAGCCGTGAGGAATTTGGATTCTGCTTCAACAATTTGCTTTAGGTTCATGAACTCTCCTCGTCACTCGGTCCGCCTCCGGCCATCCGTCGCGCCACGACTGGCCTCGGGTGCCTGCGCATGCGGCTTACACGATCTCGGTTCCGAGCGATTCGTTCTGCAGCAGGACGCGCAACAGGCAATTCGGTTCCTTGCCTCCGACGATATGAATTGCTTGGATTCCACCGGCCAACGCCCGTTCGCAAGCACGCGTTTTGGGCAGCATTCCCTCAGAGATGACGCCTGTTCGACATAATTCCGCAATCTTCTGGCGATTCAGTTGCGAAATGACCTGGCGTCGTTCGTCGAACACACCGGGAACATCGGTAAGAAATACGAGGCGTTCCGCCCGGCAGAAGATGGCGGCCGCTGCTGCCATTTCATCCGCGTTGATGTTGTAGTAGGCGCCATCGATTCCCAAAGCCGTGCATGCAATCACCGGCAAGTAGCCTTCGGCCAGCAGCACCTCGACAAGCCTCGGGTCACTTTGGAAGACCTCGCCCACGTAGCCATAGTCAAATGGTTCGCCTGCCGGTTGGAACCGGCGCGCTAGAAAACTGCCGCCGTCGCCTCCGCACAGCCCTACGGCTTTTTGTCCTGCCTGGTGAAAGGCTGCAACGATTTCCTTGTTTACCCAGCCAGACAGCACCATCTGTACCACACGCATCGTGGGGGCATCGGTGATTCGGAGTCCTTGGTGAAAACGGCTCGGGATAGCCAGCCGTTCGAGGGTCTCTTTAATCTGCTTTCCCCCGCCATGCACGACAATGACTTGATGACCGGCGCCTCGAGTGGCAGAAAGTTGGGCGACCATTTTATGGAGAAGGTCCAGGTCGGTCAACAGACTTCCCCCCAATTTGACTACGATGCGCACACGGTCTCCTTGAAGGTCATATCGATGGAATCGGTGAGAGGCAGCCTCGAGAAGACGAGTCTGGAGGAGCCTGCAATCCGCGGCCTGCGGCGCGCTTTTGGCTTGCGTGCGTCTTGCGAACAGGAAAAGCCGGTCCAGGCTACATCAGTCCTGCCGTCTCATCAAAACCCATCATCACATTCATGTTCTGTAGCGCCTGGCCTGCCGCGCCTTTCACCAGGTTGTCGATAGCGGCAATGATCACCAACATCGACCGTTCCGGCTCTAATTTCCAGCCGACGTCGCAGTAGTTGGTGTGGGCAACGAACTTGACCTCGGGAAAGCGACCCTGAGGGAAGAGACGCACGAAGGGCTCTTCACCGTAAGCTTTTTGGTAGCACTCGGCGATCGCGACCTCTGTCGCTGACTCCCTCACCCGCACATAAATCGTCGAGAGAATGCCGCGGTTGATGGGCAGCAGGTGCGGGGTGAACACCAGCCGCGGGGAATTCAGTTCTTGCCAGATCTCCGGAGCATGACGGTGTTTGAATACGTTGTAAGCCTTGAAACTTTCGGTGACCTCGGAGAAATGCGTTCCAGCGGTCAGGGACTTGCCAGCGCCGCTGACCCCCGATTTCGAATCGCAGATGATGTCGCACGAATCGTCGATCAGCCCAGCCCGTTGCAACGGGATCAGCGGCAACAGCGCCGATGTCGGATAGCATCCAGGGTTCGCGAGCAAAGAAGCCTGCCGAATACTGGCGCGGTGGATCTCGGTCAGGCCATAAACTGCAGTCTGAAGCGCCGGAGCGAAGTGGTGTTCGAAGCCATACCATTTCGGATACAGCTCCCGGCGCTTGAGCCGGTAAGCTCCGCTGAGGTCAATCACCCTCAGACCTCGGTCGAGAAGTTGCGGCACAAGGTCATGAGACGTCTCGTTGGGCGTCGCAAGAAAGACAACCCATGTCCCCCGTTCCACCAGCACATCGAGGTTCAGCGGTTCGATCTGCAGATCGCAACGGCCAGAAAACTGGGGCAGTTCTTCGCTGTACTTCCGTGGTTTTGCGTCCTGCCGCTCTTGGTTCGCCGTCATCAGGGAGCCAATGCGAGCCCGCGGATGCTTAAGCAGCAAACCGGCCAGTTCTGCGCCTGAATAGCCGCTCGCGCCTATGATTGCCACCTGGATCCCTTCAGCCATTCTTCTCCTTTCGGCCTGCTTTACTGCCTGTCCGATCGAGCCCTCTCTGCGACTTATTAACTAGTTGTTCAAAGCCAACAGTCGCCGTCTGACAAGCCGTGCCGTGGCAGCGTTGGCCGTGACCACAAGAATCGTGTCGTCTCCCGCCACGGTACCGACGATTTCCTTCCATCCGATCGTATCGAGCGAAAGTGCCACGGGCGAGGCGTTTCCCGGGTGGGTTCTGACGACGACTAAGTTCCCGGCAGCTTGGACTTCGACCATGAACTGGATGATGGTCAGCCGTTGCCGCTCGGTGTTGTCACCGTTTGCACCCAACTGGTCTGGCAGTTTGTAGCCTGCGTGGGTCTTGACGAGATTCAGGGCACGCAGGTCCCGGGAGAGCGTGGCTTGCGTCGCATGACACCCCTCGGCCTTGAGACGCTGGCTGAGCTGAGATTGGCTGAGCACCGGTCGCGTTCGAATCAAGTTGAGGATTTTGGTCCGCCTGCGCTGAACGTTCATAGCCCCAAAAGAATAAATATGCAAACAAGCGCATAATTATAGAGGGATCACGCGAGCTGTCAAGTGATTCTTTCGATTCTTTTTGCCGCTCCCAGGATTGGGCCGTGAACCCGTTCCCGGAAAGCGGTTGGAGGGGCAGCGGTCAGACCGGTTCAGGCAGCGCTGGGATGGGAAGAGATCGCGGTCTTCAGGAGGGCTCCGGCGTCGTCGCTGCTCACACGAGCAAAGCTGTCGTAATAGTTGCCGATTTGGTAGAGGGCGATATCCTCGGTCAATAGCGAGATCGCCTCATCGCAATGCTTCCCGACGAACCGCTTGGCACGGAAATGAGAGACGGGGACAGCCGCCACGATTCGGGCAGCACCCAGGCCACGCGCCGTTTCAATGGCGCTGAACATCGTCCAGCCCGAATGCATTCCATCGTCGACCACCAGAACGGTTCGATTCTGCAGTGTGTTTGGGATGACGACTCCCCAGGATTCCAGATCGGCCTCCAATGCAAGACGTTCCTTTCGGGCCATCCGCTGGATCGTCACCAATTGCAGACGCACCTGGCCAACCAGCGGCTGATTCAAGTGAAGCGTGCCTTCGTGAGTGACGTAGCCAAAGATCGTTGCTTGCTGCCAGGGGACACGCAGGCTGCGCATGGGAACAGGAAGCAGGTCCGCTTTGAGCGCACTGGCGACTGCCAACGCCGTTGGCAGGCCACCGTTAAGCACCGCCAAGACGAGCGGCCGCTCATCTTGAAACTTCGATAATTGGGCCGCCAGCTCGCGGCCTGCCTGCTGGCGATTCGGGAATCGTGCCATGGAAGATCGTTCCTTCTCCTCGTGCGTACCGTGCGAGGTCCGGTCAAACGAAGTTAAGGATAGGGGCATGGGCCTTTCGACGCAAGTCTTAAAGGCAGCTTTGTTGACCGGCAGTGGAGGGCCGAGTACGATGGCGCGGAGAGCGGAGTTGGCGCCGGTTCGAGCGCGCCGGGCACCACGGAACGCGAGGGTCGCATGCCTCGAGACGGACCGCGGCTTCCTGCTGTCTACAATCCATGCCAAAACGCCAGGCGGAGTTTGAGTGTAGGAGGGTACGATGAGAAGTCTTGAGAATTCGTCCGAAATCCAGCTGCTGTTGAGGCTGCTCGACGAAGCGTACGATGTGAAAACCTGGCACGGTCCTAACCTGAAGGGATCCCTGCGCGGTTTGGCCCCCGCTGCGGCAGCCTGGAGGCCAGGGCCGAACCGGCACAGTATTTGGGAAATCGCTGTCCATGCGGCCTATTGGAAGTACATCGTGCGCCGAAGGCTGCTAGGCGAGAAGCGTGGATCGTTTGCGCTCAAAGGCAGCAACTGGTTCGCCAGGCCGCAGGAGCTGAGTGACAGGGCCTGGAAGACCGACCTGGCGTTGCTGGACCAGGAGCACGCCAGACTCAAAGAAGCGGTGGCGGCACTGGCCCCAGCGTTGCTGAGCTTCGTGCCGGCGGGCAGCAAGGTGAGCAACCTTGCGTTGATTTCCGGCATTGCCAATCACGACGTGTACCACGCGGGCCAGATCCAATTGTTGAAGCGATTGCAAAGCGAGTGAAGAGCTGGGCTCAAAATGCGTCTGCTCCGGGCGAATCGTGTGGAGGCGCCCATGTCCTTCCAGGGTCCCGTCAAAGTCGTGAGCCCTCCCTTACGGTCGGGCTACTGAACAATCGCGTGGGCCAAATCAGTAGCCCGCGCGTTAGCAAGGGCTCGACCTCGACTCAACGACTTACGAGACTTTGAC
>VFZK01000026.1 GCA_016871215.1 Acidimicrobiia bacterium
GGGAACGTTGGATTTCCTGCTGGAGGCCCGTTATGACTGATTCCGCATCCTGCAGCTTGATGACTTTCATGCCATCAGGATACAACAGTCGGAATCTATTCGCAATTACTTATAGCCCAATGTATAGATCCCAACTATGGGGAAGCCTATGCTCACCTGGCACGGCTGTTCTATCTCGTCGGAAACTGGGAGTCCTTTCGTCCAACCATCCACCGCGCCATCGAACTGCAGCCCGACAATTTCCTGGCCTGCTATTACTACGGCCAACTTATCTTGCTGGAGGGTGGAGACAAGGCGCAAGAACGTGCGCTCGAGTACTTCGAGAAATCGGTCCGATTCGATCGCTCGTTTGCCGCTGGATACATCGCCATCGGCCAAGTTTGGGCCGGTCAAGGCCGATGGACCGAGGCCTTGGCGTCTTATCGGCAAGCGGCGCAAAAGGAGCCTCGAAACAGCCGGGTCCACTACTTGATGGCGCAAGCGTACCGTTCTCTTGGGCAAGTAGAAGAAGCCAAGAGGAGCTTGGAAAAGGCCGGTTTGGCATCGCGCTAGCGAACCGTGATCGTCAAGCTCAGCAACAGGCATGCCTTGGGGCTCTTCTCGCTTACCAACATGGTCTCGGCTCAGAAGCG
The DNA here is from genome assembly GCA_016871215.1 of Acidimicrobiia bacterium. Lineage (GTDB taxonomy): Bacteria > Acidobacteriota > Terriglobia > Versatilivoradales > Versatilivoraceae > VFZK01. The sequence goes on from VFZK01000026.1 coordinate 633, forward strand.
ATGAAACGGCGCACTCAGGACCCGGGTGGCTTATGATGTCGAGGGCACACGGTTTCTTAATAGCGCTGGCGGTCTTGTGGGCAGCGGTCGTTGCAGGTTTGGCATTGCCTCAAAACGAGATTCGGAGCGAGGCTCGCTATTTGCAGCGACAGTGGGGTGGATTGGGATTGGGCGCTCATGCGGCAGCGGGATCGTGTTGGTTCGTCTTCGATCCGCGCATCGAGCCATATTGTCCGAATTTCGAGCGGCCTTTTTCGGCACTTCCGAACTTTTGCCCGCGCCACAGCACGACGGTTTCGCGCCTCCCTGTCTTGACAGCAGACGCAAGAGAGCCTCGCAGCCAGGTTCTTGGTAAGGGCGCCATTGAGACACTGCCCCAACCACGGAGTGAATAGTCGATGCCCAAGCTGCTATTCCTGGCAGCGTTGAACCTGGTTAAGAACCCGGGACGAGCGTTGGCTTTGGTTCTCGGCATCGGTGGACCTCTGTTCCTGTTTATCGCCGGAGCAGCGATCAGCGCCGGCCTTTCGAGAGATGCAACGGTCTCGATCGAGTCTGGCGCCGACATCTACGTCACCTTTGATCGCGGCGGCCTGGACGCCAATATCCCTGTGAGTTATGTCGAAGAACTGTCCAAATCGCAGTTTGTGGTTGAAGTGCGACCTCGTATCGTTGCCCGGCTGGCGGTGGCTCCGGAGACCTGGGCTCTGGTCTTGGGAATCGACCCGATCGCTGCTGAAGAAGCAACTGGTCTGCAGTCAGGGCGGCTCTTTGAGTCGAACTCCAAAAACGAAGTAGCTCTGGGACCGGTGCTGGCCCAGCGTCTAGGACTGACACCGGGTAAGCAGCTGCTCCTCGCAACGGCGTTCACCCACAAGGTCGTCACAGTCGTTGGCATTCTTTCCCGCAAAGGCACGCTTTGGGACTCCGCTGTTATTTGGGCGCCCTTCGCGCAGGCCCAGGAGTTATTCGGCATGCGAGACCTGGCGACGGACATCTTGATACGAACGCGAGATGAAATCTCGGCCACGCGCCTGGCAGACCGCCTGGCACGCTCTGAACCGCGCCTGCGCATTCAAACCAGAGGCTTGGTGCGTCGCTATGTATTGCAGGGATACGGAGTGACCAGCGGAGTTTTCTCGGCGATCTATGCGGTTACCTTCGCGTCAGGTGTCTTGGCTTTGCTCGTCATCAGTGGACTGGGATCCAAAGAACGCCGGCGCGAGGTGGCTCTTTTGAAAGCGCTGGGCTGGTCTGCCCGCCATATTCTGGTCCTCGTGTCTCTGGAGGCGTTGCTCTGTTGCCTGCTCGCGAGTGCGCTTTCTTTCCTGTTCGCTTTTGCGTGGGTGCGGCTTTTCAATGCTCCCTTGCTGGCAAGCCTTTTCATTGCTGAATTGGATTGGTTTCCAGGAATTGAAATACCTGCTCAGTTCGATGCTGGCATCCTCGCCTTGGGACTCGGTGTGAGCCTGGCCATCACCTGGGCAGGCACACTCATCCCAACTTGGAGGACCGCTTGTGTCCCACTTCGAGAAACTTTGCGGTGAGAGACCCAATCATCGAAGCTTCGAATCTCGTCAAAACTTTCAACAGCGGCGGTCCGTTCGAACTCCGAGTCTTGTGCGGCGTTGACTTGAAGGTCTTCCCCAACAGCGCCATCGGCATCACAGGCTCCTCAGGAGCAGGCAAGACGACTCTTTTGAGTTGTCTCTCTCTGCTCGACGCTCCAACTTCAGGTTCGCTGTCTTTCTTTGGGCAACCCGCCCAGTTCCTGACGGAAGGAGCACAGTCGGTGTTGAGACGCGAAAAACTCGCTTTCATCTTCCAGGATTTCCAGCTCTTCGAGGATCTTCCTGCCTGGCTCAACGTCTGTGTCGGCCGTTTTGTGGAGAAGGCCTCACTCAGACAGCTGCACTGGCAAGCGATCGAGACCTTAGAGCAGGTCGAGCTGCAGGCACGTGCCGATCACCTGGCACGGCTGCTGAGTGGCGGGGAAAAGCAACGTCTCGCTTTTGCTCGAGCGATCGCACGCGCTCCGGAAATCCTCTTGGCCGATGAACCGACCTCTAATCTCGATCCAGACACAGCGAAGCTTTTGACGAGCCGACTACAGCGCTATCTGGAACAGGGAGGAACCTTGGTGGCTGCATCCCACGACCCGGCGGTAATCAGCCTTTGTCGGGAAGTTTACGAACTCAGCGAAGGAAGACTTCGGAAGGCAACCCAGGCATGATTACCAGTTCCTACAGTGTGGCTTTTCTCCTGCAGGCAGTTTTGAGTGGCGTTGTGTCGCTAGCTGGTTTGGCGGGAACCATCGCCTTGTTGCTGGCCTCGCGAACCAGCAGGTCCGCAGTCGAGCAGACCCAAGGCGAGGAGCGAGTGTTGTTGTTGAGTTCCACTCTGATCGGCTTGCTTGCGATTCGTCTGGCCTCCTGGTTCGGCTTCTATGGGTTGCTGGAAAGTTACGTTCCTCAAATACCCGGCGCGATGTGTCCGTTTGGCGTTGCAGACGCAACTCCGGATGAAAGCTTCGTCCTGCAGGCCAGCCGGATGAGCGTCTTTGTGGTTGGGGGATGCTGGCTCAGCAGCCATGCGCTCCATCAGAGGTCACCGAGGCGCGCTGCACGTCAGAACGTTGTCAGACTCGCAGTTCCGCTCTTCGTGCTGTTGCTCTTCGACGCAGCGTCCGATCTGAGGTTCCTGCTGGCCCGCCGTGAGGGCGTTCACGTCAGTTGCTGCTCAACAGTTCGAGAGACAGGATTCGGCCCCGCGAGTCTGCGGAGAACCCCTGGCGGCAGCGGGCAATCCGAAGGAGCGGGAACTGCAGCCCTGTTTGGGCTGGGCGGGCTCTTCGCTGCACTGTGCGGCTTGCTGCAGACCCGATGGATTGCGGAGACCTTCAATTCCATCTCCAGGGGCTCAGGAGGGGTCAGCGTTGCGCTTAAAACTCGGCTCTTGACTTCCCAACGTGGGAAAGGGGCTGGTGGCAAGGGGGAATTCTACGACGTTGTCCAAGTTCCGCCGATCAGGATGCTATCCCAGGTCCCTTGGCTTGGCCTGTGGCTAGCGGCCGCATTGGGTCTTGGTTTCCTGGTCGTCGCCTACTCCGTGTACACGGAGCACCTTTCCACTCGGCTCCTCGGACTACCCTACCATCGCTGCCCGTACGAATTGCTAACCCGTACGCCCGACTTTTTGATCATCGCTTTCCTCGTCCTTCTCGGAGCAGTGGCGCCGTTGTGGGCCTTGTCGGTTTCGTGGATCTCGCGCGAACTCACCGACGTTGTGCACACGGTCAAGCACGGGCTGCTGCGGCTTTCCACGTCCGGAACCGTCATTGCGCTGCTCATGATCGCGACGCACTTGGTCATGGCGCCTTGATTGATTGGCAACGTGCGACTGGGGAAAGCGATGAGCCGAGTGAGCTCGACAAGCTGAAACTGGAAGTCGGTTCGCGCATCGCACACCGCGCGTGAACGGCGGCAATATGACCTCGAAGAGAAGGTTCACGCTAACTGCCGTTCTGGGCTGCGCCTTGGCAGCCGTAAGCCAGTCGCGACTGAATCGACCTCATGAGGATCGATGCCACTACGATGGAGTTCCCATCCAACGCTCTTTTCGGGTCGATTGGTCTGCTCCGACTGGAATCGAGAAGCATGGCTTCTGTTGCGTTTGTTGCGCAGCGGAGTGGCTTGAGAACAGGAGACCCTCTAGCGGCCGTTTTTTACTCCGTGACGAAGTGGACGGAACCGGCATTGACCCGCTTTCGGCATACTTTGTGGAGAGTCAAGAGGTGACCCAACAACCCACGGGCTGCCGTATCCACGTCTTTGGCAACCCCGTCGACGCCCAAGCTCACGCGCTGCAGCATCAAGGCAGAGCCGTGCCTTCCCCTTTTGGGTCATCTCGAGGCATCAAACAAGACGAGAAACCTTTCGAACCCCCTCATGCTGGGGAATGAGGAGGCAGTCATTCTCGCCAGGCACGGGTTGCGCGACAGACCTGCTAATTGGCAGGTTCCGCTACAACCAACAAGCGGCTGGCATCGGGAGTCTTGATCGTCTGAGATTTGCCCTTCTTCCAGTGAATGACAATCCGGTCGACACTCTTGCGAGCCCCGAGGCCGAAATGCAAGGTGCGCGTACTCTGGGAAAGGTATCCAGCTGCGTTGGTGACCCACTGAACCTGGTGCAGATCGGACGCGAACAGCTCCACGGGCGTGCCGATCGCGTCGCGTGCAATCGATCGGCCTACCAGTTTCACGTTCAGATGATTCCCGGACGATTGGTTGTTGCGAATGAGGTAGGGTTCATGATTGAAGTTCGCCACCACGATATCGAGATCTCCATCTTCATCGAAATCGAGAAACGCTGCCGAACGTGAGCTGCGGACCATCGGTGTCCCTCCGATTTCACGGTCGAGATAGCGTCCTCCGGGCGGTGGCTCTATTTTCCACGCCTCGGCCACCTGTTCGAAGGTGCCATCTCTGCGATTCCTGAAGACCTGGTTAGGCCAGTAATAGTAGGGATAGCCCATGCCGGAGGCGGCGAAGATATCCTGCCAGCCATCGTCGTCCAGGTCTCCCGTAGCGATTGCCCAGGGCCAAAACGTCTCGAGATTGGCTGCGTCAGACGCTTCTTGAAATGCGCCCTTTCCTTGGCTGACGAAGTAGCTGTTGCCGTAAATGACGTTCGGATGGCGAATCTTCGAGAAGTCGCCCCGAACGTCTTTGTCACCCGGCCTGGGACCGAAGGCGGTGGGAAACTTGGCTTTTTCGAACAACTTCGTAGACTTGTTCGTAGCTTCTTCCATGCGAGCGCGGCTTCCTTTCCAACTCTGAGACATCCACATGTCCGAATGCATGTCGACTACGTACAGGTCAGGCCAGCCGTCGTTGTTGGCATCGAAGAAGCGTGCGCCGATGGCGCCCCAGCTCGTGCGTCTCAGGGTTTTGGCGGTGAGGTCCTCGAAGGTGCCGTCGCCACGGTTCCGGTACAGTCGGTTGGGTCCGAACATGTCGGTGACGTAGAGATCCAAAAAGCCGTCTCCATCGAAGTCCGACACCGCGCAGTCGCCATTCCAGCCGTTCGTTGCGACTCCCGCTTTCTCGGCGACTTCGACGAATCGTCCATTGCCTTGATTGCGAAAGAGAAGGTTCTTCTCGCCACGGTTCTTGTCGTAGTTCGAGGCAAGGTCTGGAAAGGGCAAGTTGAAACCTACGTAATAACCCGCCTGTTCGGCGAGCGTGTCGATGGTGAACGCTCCGATGTTGGCCAAATACAGGTCCAGCTTTCCATCATTGTCGTAGTCAAACCAAGTGGCGCTGCTGGAGTGCCCTGAGTAGCCGACGCCGGCGGTCGTCGTCACATCATCGAAAGTGCCATCACCTTGGTTTCGAAAGAGACGGTTTCGGCCACGATACGAGGTGACATAAAGGTCCTGATCGCCATCGTTGTCGAAATCGCCGAAGGCGCCTCCCACAGAAATCACGCCGGACATTGCAATCCCGGCTTTCTGGGTCGCGTCTTCAAACATTCCGTTGCCTCGGTTCATCCAGAGGCCGTTATCGCCCACGAAGTTGAGAAAGTAGATGTCGTCGCGTCCGTCGTTGTTGACGTCTGCGACCAGGACACCGGAGCCATGGTCGTATTGATTGAGCTTCCAGGTTGTGCCGGTCTCACTGTCAATCGCTGTATGTCTGAAGCGGATGGCACTCTCGTTCAGCACATGCGAAAAACCCGCTGGGGCACGCTCTTGTGAAACCAAAACAACGCCCGAGAGAAGCAGCACGAGCAGCAGCAGGATTCTCCGGTTGACGAGCATGAGAAAGGAGCTTCTTCGATTCGGGGCGCACCAAGTCATGCCGAATACGGTGCAGGATGAACGTTCGGAACGACGGTGTCGGTTCGATTTCCTAGGCTATCCGGGCGTAACGTAACCTAGATTCCAATCGCCGATTGCCAGCAGTTGGCTTCCTGGCTGCTGCAACGCCGGTTCGCCGCTGCTCGTCCATGCCGCAAGATCCTCGCGGTGGCCGAGCCTTCGCAGTTCGGTCCAGGAAGGATACAGGTAAGTCCGCTGGTTCGCATCCCAGAAGAACAGATGCTCGACACCGGCCTGGTAAAGTCGATGCGCGCGGCGGCGGTATTCTTCTGGACTGAGCTGGCGGGGCAGGATATTCAGCGCGAGTTGGCACTTTGTTCCTTGCGTGATCTTCAAGAAATACCCGGCATCTTTTGGATCGACCCACGCGTCTGCAGTACTTTTCCCACCTTCGACCGAGCTGTAGGGAATGATCGTATCGACCGATCCTTCCCTAATCCAGGCTTCGAGGTCCATTCCGTAGTAGAGATTCTCGCGGTGACTGCTCGCCACGACGGCCGAAATGTGCAAAGGCCTGGCGAGGCGTTGCTCCTCGGCCACTCCTTTCATGGCCTTTCGCACCGAGCGCATGAACGTAGTTAGTGCCGTGGAGCGGTATGCCAGCCAACGGGAATCACGTTCTTCCAACGCTCTCGGGTCCTTTCCATATTTTGCTTTGAATCCCTCAACGAGCGGAGGTTCGTATTCCACCAGGGGAGGGCGCCGGTTGTAGAGGAGGCATACTCCATCGATCGGATACCCAGCCATCTCCTTCAGAAGCGAAATGACGAATTGCTGAACCTCTGGATAAGCATAGGAAAGACGCGGTGTGGGCCGCCCTTGCCGGTCCCTGCCTCGCCATTCTGGGTGCTGGTCGTAGAAACCTCCCGTGTTCCACTCGTCCTGAGGAACTGGAAAGTGAAAGCCAGCGGTTCGAATGCAGGCGTGGAACTCGAGCCCAATGGCGTGGGCATGTTCGAGCGCCACTCTGAAAGGATCGATGCCTTCCTTCTGCATCGTCTTCCAGCTATCGGCGGCTAGCCGCTCGCCGATGGCGTAGTGGTCATCAATCCATTCCAAAGCTGGGGTATGGCCGATCCTGGTGGGATAGTTGCACCGCTCTCCGCTGGCCGCCTCCCAGTACAGCCGGCTGAAATCGCTGTCGCGGAAGGGCTCAATCTCACGGCGAATCTCGGCCTCCGTTCTAGCGTGATAGTAGTAATGGAAGTCCCAGGCATCGTGGTGGGCAAAGAGGCGTCGATTCGATTTCTGTTTTCGATCTTGCAGGAGAGCCGCTACCTGCGGCTCCGACAGTGGCACGAGCTTGATGTACGCCAGCCAGGCGCTGCTGCAGATCGTTCCAGAAGCGGTCCCAGAGCCAGGAAAGACCTCCTTCGCGAATTGGCGCAGAACGATGTCTTCACCAGTCAAGTCTGCGTACTTCCAAAAGAAATCGACGATGCGCGTTGCTGCTTCGGGGTCCCATTTGTGAGTCAGCAGCGAAAATGTGGAATCACTCGTGAGGCGCACCTGCAGGCGCGATTCATCATCCGCAGTAGACGTTTTGTTTTGAAAGATGTGGCTGACACAGTGGGGATGAATTCCGAGATAGATCGCGTGCCAGCCTTTCCGGTTGAGGGGCAGCGTGACTTCGGGCGCCTGTGTGTTCTGGCCAGCGACAATCATCACACCCTTGAAGTGGGCTGTTTCGTAATCCAGGAGCCTCCAATGGTTCCTTCGGGGCTTGGACGAAAGAGCCGACGCAGGCTGGCAGCGGCTCATATCGGTCAGATACCCAGGCTCTGCGGCTTCCTGCGAAGGGCGGCTTCGCCCGAGAACCAAGCCTGGTTGCAGCATCGTTGTGGCAGTGGCCACGGTGGTTGCATTCTGTAGAAACTGCCGCCTGTCAAGGTGGCTTGAGGCAGCAAAGCCCTTCGACCGAGACGCCGCCTTTCCTTGCATTTCCGGTTCCTCCTGATCCACCGCTGTGCGCCGCTATTGGCCAATCAATTCAACCGTATGACGGCCACCTTGGACCGCAAGCCGGATTTCGTCCGGTTTTAGTACTACTCGAGTCTGATGCGGCTTTGCTTTCTTCGCGTCCAGGTTCAACCTCACACCGTTATGAGTGATGCTTTGCTTCTGTTGCCAATCACGATCGAAAACCAACTCTGCCTCGATACCGTTCGGGATTTGGCTGTTGAGCGTGAACCTTCCACCTTCCTTCTTCCATTCCACCTCGATGTCACCCTGAGGGGCCGGGAAAGTACCCTTGGCCCACTGCAGGTCCCCCACACGCGGATAGATGACGCACTTGGAAAAACCCGCCGCGGTGGGCAGCACTCCCAAGACCCGGGTAGAAATCACATAGCCTGCCAAGACTCCGCCGCTGTGCACCAGGCTGCGAACACCAGCGGGTCGAAGCCGGTCACGTTTTAGATAGGTTTCATCACTGTCGATGACTTGGGATCCTGTGAACGGTCCCCAGCCTTCCCAAATGGTCGGATTGTCACTCGCCTGCAGCTGAGCTGCGAAGCGTGAGCGCATGAGGTCCAGGGCTTTTTGGGCGAAGCCCGCTTTGAACAGTCCGTCAAGAACGTAGCCGAAGTAAAGCGGCGAAACTTCGACCAGATTCGTCTCAGCGTTAGAGAAACTTCGAGCGATTTGCGCAATCTGTTGCGGGGTGGCGACGTCGTAAAGCAAGGCACATCCGTTGGCCATCTCACTGGCGACTCCGGTCAAACTGCCCCGATAGTGGCTATCCTCATAGATTCCCTTCTGTTCATTCCAGAACTGACGACGCAGACCAGCTCGCACTTCCCCCGCGATTTTTCTCCACCTCGACGCATCTCTACTTTGACCGGTTGTCTCGGCTAACCAGGCAGCATCTTCGAGCCCGTTTACATAAAGAGCGTTTGTAGTGAAGTTTGCTCCCCGAATGTCGTTGGGAGTCCAATCCATGAAATTCCAGAAGGGCAGATCGCGCAGCAGCCCAGTCTCATCGCGGTGAGGAGCATACCAATCGATTTGGCGTTGCACGCTTGGATAAAGCTCCTCCAAGACCGTCCGGCGACCGCTATAGAGGTAATGTTCGCGGACTCGCGTGCTCCACTGCAGAAGGAACTGAGGAATGTTGTAGTGCCAGGGGTTGTCGGGAGGGTACCCCATCTGCAGCATGCCATCGCCTCGATCGCTAAGAGGAATGGAGCGCAGAAAACGATCTGTCAATGGGAGGTCCCCATAGGCGGCATAGATCCCATGGATCCCATGACTACCGTCTCCAGTGCTCCAAACAACCCGTTCTCGATAAGCATCGCAGACAATCGAATCTTCCATATGCAAGTACGTTGTGTCTGCACAGGCTTTCCAGAGCTTGGTTAGCAGGGGGTCTGAACAGTCAAAGCGACCTCGCCGCTGCGCTGGGTAGCCATATTCGTTGACTGAGATCGACTCGATTCGGATAGGGGAATAGGTGCTTCGCAGAGTCAGGTGGAGGTAGCGGAACTGTTTGTATTCGGCGACTTCCCAAGTCTGTTCTCCCTGGCGCGCGATGTAGCGATCTCCGTAGCGCAACGCAGCCGGAATGCGCCCCGCCTGAAGCTGTTGGCCGTAGGTCATGTCTAGGATTGCGTTTTGCTCTGCGTTGAGTCGCACGCGTGGAAAGCCGAACAGTTGCCGCCCGAAATCGACGATCACGTAAGGTGCCCGAATGCCTTTTTCGAGAGCAAATCTTCCCTGGAATTCTGCCGCCTGCCCGTCATTCGCTAGCACAGCGTCTGGGTCCTTAATGTTCGCGTTTTCCAGTGCCAGGTGATTTTCTTCATTCAACAGCTCAGGGATATCCGTGCTGCGCGGGAAGCCCTGATCAATGACCTCGCCAATCTTTATGATTCGCTGGGGGAATGCCTCCTGTTCCCGCATCATCGGAATGTCGCGCGCCTCTAACAATAGCCAGGGCAGCGACCGCTGGGGGATAACGAGCGCGTTTTCCCAAGCGGCATCGTCGAAGTCCAATGACATCCAGTTCACAGGGTCGGCGCTGGCGTCGTAGACTTCTGTCGATCCAACCAGGGGATTAATCAGTTTTACCTTTCGATTCCACCCTTTCGCTTGATACAGGCGCCAGCGCCCGTCTGTTCCGATCGTTTCGCTCTGTCCTGAAAGCGACTTCATGTCGAGTTGGACCCACAAGCCCGCCCGTTCGCCGATCGTATAGGCGTTCCCTTTCCAACCTTCCTCGCGAGGAGTCCCGTAGTGATAGGCTCTCACCGCAAGCGTGTTTTTGCCCGGCTTCAGGTGCGCAGCCACGTCGAAGGTGTCGTAGCTCTTGCGCCGCGGGTCGCTTCGAGCTGGTCCACGTCCCAGATACGCTCCGTTGACGAAAAGCAGATAACGATCTGAAGCGGTGATATGAAGCTCAGCCTGGGTTTGCTTTTCGGACAACTCGAAGCTGCGCCGAGCAAACAAGTAGAGATGGTAGGGTTTCGCTTCCCCGCGGCACCAGATCCATTGGCCTATCCAATGCCGCACCGACGTAATGTTGCGAGACGATGCACCGGCTGGCGCAAGCAAATACGTAGCAAGGAACAACCCGTAAGCGGCGGTGCTTCCACAGCGGGTCGTTTGCCTCATGATCCAAGTCCTCGTGCTGGCTTGTCTGTTTGCGCGTACAGGTAGTCTGGCCGGCAGCCCAAGAGGAAGCACAAAGGCGCGTCCTTGGGCGCGCCTTTTTCTTCTTTCGCAGACGCGCCTAAGGTTGTTTTGCCGTTCTGGCTGGATCCTGCGCTGCCTCGACTGGCAAAAGCGTCCTCTCCTTCGCGAGGTAGACGTAGTCGAGAGCAGCCAGCAAATCGAGCCGAGAAAAAGTCAGATGACTTTCGGGATCTTCCACCTTGGCTCCGGTCTTTTGGAAGATCGACATCATGGCCTCAGGCAGGGTGTGACCATCGTTTTTCCATCGGTATTGGCTTGTCATGATCGCCTCTCGCAAGACCATGGCCGCTCCCGCGATGAAGGCATTGGAGGAAGAGGTGTACAGCGCAGGAACCAAGATGTCAGCGTTCCGATAGCGGCTCAAGTGTGCAATGTCTTCTCCCGGCTTGGTAGCGCCGACACCAAAGACATCCCGCTGGCAGGCCGGCCACGAAATGCCTTCGACCTGCATGGCATTGCCACAAGGAGAGCTCACCCAGATGCCCAACTTTTTGAGGCGCTTGAGAGGTTTGTCGATGACCGTGGGCACCGGCTGTTGATGCCGCTGTCCATCGCCCGGCGAGAGGTTGACAGCAGTAATGTTGTACCTGGCGTGGTTGTCAATAACCCATCGTAGTCCGGCAGCCAGCGATTCGGCGTCCCGCTCGGGTGTAACCCGCTCTTTGCATCTTCCCCCGACACAGCGCAGCGCGCGAATGGGAGCTATTTGGTTGTTGAAAGCCACTCCCAACTTTCCTTGGTAGTTGAGGGAGGAAGGAAACCCGACGCTGGTTCCGTGGTAGCCAGGAGGTACCGGCGTCGGATCGTCGTCCCGGTCGATCGAGTCGTAGCCGGCAACGACCTTCTTCCCCCACGGCAGACTCACTTGCCACTCGGGAGCTTTCAAATCGCAGCCATCGTCGAGAATCGCCAGACATTGCCCCTTGCCCCACGTCAGCACGCCATCGTACTTGGCCCAAGCCTCGGTGATTCTCATCTGCTTGAACTCGACCGGGCTCACAGGTTCCCCCGAGACCTTGGGAGACTCCTCAAAACCCAGGAGAATGACGCCAGCGAGCGGCAGGGTGGCAAGTAGTTTGGCTGGATTCGATGGCACGAGAGGATCTCTGAGTTAGGTGAGGATCTCGGAGATCACCCGGCCACCCGTGTCGGTCAGCTTCTTGTAGCGACCCGCGTGAAGGAACGTCAATTGGTTCTGGTCGAGGCCCATGAGGCGAAGCAGCGTCGCGTGAACGTCTCGAATTGGAATCGGAGTTTCAGCGCTGCGCAGCGAGAAATCATCGGTTTGTCCAAACGTGGACCCGGGTCGGATCTCGCCGCCAGCCATCCACATGACCAAGCCGTATTGATTGTGGTCGCGCCCTGGTTTGTCTGACACTACGTTCGAATCGAACGGCGTTCGTCCCATCTCGGACGCCCACACGACCAGCGTCTCATCGAGCAAACCACGCGATTTCAGGTCCTTCAGCAGGCCGGTCACAGGACGATCGACCTCCTTGCAAAGAACGGGCAACCGCCCAGCCAAGTCGCCATGCTGGTCCCACGGTTTCACCGCGCCGTGCAGCACTTTCACGAACCGGACGCCACGCTCGACCATGCGCCGCGCCAGCAGGCATTGGCGCCCAAAAACCTCCGTTGCGGGATCGTCAAGCCCATAGAGTTTCCGGGTCGCATCCGTCTCTTTGGCAAAGCTGATGAGTTCGGGAGCTTCCGTTTGCATTCGAAACGCCACCTCGTAGGACGCCATGCGGGCTTCGAGCTCACTCGCGTTCATGCGCTTCGTAGCATGTCGCTCGTTGAGCCACTGCAGCAAGTCCAGTTCGGTGCGTTGATCTTTCAGACTCATTCCCGGCCTTTGATTCAGATCGACGATTGGAGCCGATCCGGATCGAAACAGCGTGCCTTGATGGGCCGCCGGCAGAAAGCCATTGCTCCAAATGCCCGTGCCACCCACTGCTGGTACTCCTTGCCCGAGGACGACAAACCCTGGCAAGTTCTGATTTTCAGTACCCAGGCCGTAGGTGATCCACGAGCCGATCGAAGCGCTGCCTGGAATCATGTGGCCCGTCAAAGTATGATACACAGCGGGTGCGTGGTTGCTGCTATCCACCATGATTCCGTGCAAGAACGCCAGATCGTCAACCGTGGTAGCCAGGTGGGGAAACAATTCGGACAACCATCGGCCAGACTGGCCGTGCCTGGCGAATCGAAACGGCGAAGGGATCACGCGGTTGCGGGCGGCGCCGAGTGTTGCGACCGGTCCCGCCGTTCCGCTAAAGGCAGGCATTTGCTGTCCGGCATATCGTTGGAGCGCCGGCCTGTACTCGAAGGTGTCCATCTGGCTGACGCCTCCCTCCATGAAGAGGAAGATGCAGCGCTTGGCCTTCGCCTGTAACTGTTGGGGTCGCGGAGCGAGGGGCAAGCTTTCGGATCCGGGGGCGCTTGCCAGCGAATCGGCAGCCAGCAAGTCGAACAGCGCGAGCGCGCCTAACCCGAGATGCGATTCGATGAGGAAGTTCCTCCGACTCAGCCATGGATGCTGTTCCGCTTCTCTCATTCCACACCTCCACACATCAGTCGAGATAGAAAAGTTCGTTCGAGTTGAGCAACACCCTGCAAATCGCGTCCAGCGACCCTGCGAACTGCGAGAATCGCCTCAGCTCTTCTACGTCAGGAGGGCGGTTCAAGACGATGTCAAACAGCCGGCTGATCTGCGCGGATTTCTCAGGACCCACTTCCTTGCGCACACGCGCGGCCAAGAAAACAGCTTCTTCGTTAACTAGACTGCCGTTCAGCATCGAAAGGGCTTGCAGCGGCGTCGTGGTGATGCTGCGCCGCTCGCAGGATTCGTTGAAGACCGGGGCGTCGAACGAAGCCATCATCGGCAATGGTAACGAGCGCCGCTGGAAAATGTAGATGGAGCGGCGGCGGGCGTCCTCGTCGTTCTCGTTAGGTTCCCACATCGAGCCTCCAGGGCGGCTGGCGCGGGTGAGGTCGTCCATACCGTCAGGCAGTGGCGGGAAGACGCTGGGGCCGCCACGTTCGGAATTCATCCTGCCGCTAAAGCAGAGCAGGCTATCCCGGATGGCCTCGGCCTCCAGGCGGCGTCGGTCAAAGCGCCACAGCAGCCGGTTTTCGGGATCGGCAGCCATGGCTGTCGCTGGATTCTCAGCCGACTGGCGATAGGTATTCGAAGTCAACATCAGCCGATGCATCGCTTTGATGCTCCAGTTTTCCTCGCAGAACCTGACCGCCAACCAATCCAGCAATTCGGGATGGGTCGGCCGTTCTCCGTTCGTTCCGAAATCGCTCGGTGTGGCCACAATTCCCTTTCCGAAATGATGCTGCCAGATTCGGTTCGCCATGACCCGAGCGGTCAGGGGATTGTCCGGGCTGGCGATCCACTTCGCCAGCGTCATACGACGGCCACGGGTTGGGAACTGCCGGAACCGATCCACCTCGAGTGCTGCAGGCAACAGATTTCCCGTAATGGCGCTCGGGAACCCGGGCTCAACCGGTTCGCCAGGTTGCTGATGGTCTCCTCCCTTGAGGACATGAGTCGCCTGGACTCCCGGGCCAAGCGGCGGTCCGGGCACTGTGGTCACCGTTAGAGCAAGCGGCCTCCAGCGCGATAGGCGGCGCCGCAGCACCTCCATCTGCTCCGTAAGCTTGCGGTGCTGCTCCTTCTCCTCCTTGCTGAAGTACTTGGACGGGCGATCCACTCCTCGCACCTCGGCACGCACCGCTGTCACAGTGATCGCCTGAAAGCGGGCCAAAGGATCCTCGCTGCCCTGGACATAGGCTGCAGCCAGCTTCTTTGTGAGCTCCACTTCGAGGTCATCCAGGGCCTGCTTGTCTTTCGGCTCCTGTGTGTAGTCGAATGCCTCTGTCAATTCTTGATGCTTTTCTTTTTCGGCTAGCGTGAAGACCTTCTGGTTCTTTCGGGACAGCTCCAACCGGACATCGCCTGCCGTGAGGGCCTCTTTCGATCCCTCCGCAACTTTCGCGGCGATCAGCTTCTCTAGTAGTGCCTGTTCCAACCTGTCAAGAGCCTGTTTTTCCGGTCCGTTGTCCAGACGTTCCCGATACTCTTTCACCTTCGCTTCCGCAATCTTCCCGAACACTTTGTTTTTGTACGGGACTTCGATTTCTTCGGGCGAGATGCCCGAGGTGTTCAACGGAAGCGGAATCCGAACCGCGTTGAAGAAAGCCTGAAGGCGGTAATAGTCCTTCGTCGGAATCGGATCGTACTTGTGGTCATGGCAACGCGCGCACCCGATGCTGAGGCCAAGAAAGATGGAGCCGGTCGCGGTAGTCACCTCGTCCAGGTAGCTTTGCCGCAACTCGTTCGACGCCAGATTTCCAAGATCCCAAGGCGCCAGCCGCAGGAATCCGGCTGGGATGTAGCCCTGAACATCGGGCTGGTACCAAGCCTTGCTGCCGTGTTCATCTCCTCCGGCGAGCTGCAACGTGACGAAACGATCGTAGGGCATGTCTGAGTTCAAGGCGTCGATCACCCAATCTCTGTACCGCCAAGCATTACCCAGGAGAATGTCACCCTCCAGACCGTCGCTCTCACCGTACCGAACCAAATCGAGCCAGTGTCTAGCCCAACGCTCTCCGTATCGAGGGTCATCGAGGAGCTTGTTGACTAGTTTCTCGAAGGCATCGGGAGACGAGTCCTCCAAGAAGGCCTCCAATTCCTCAGGAGAGGGAGGCATGCCGATCAAGTCAAAATAGACACGCCGCGCTAGTGTCCTGTTCGATGCTGGCGGCGCAGGTGAAATGCCCTTCTCTTCCAGCTTGCTCAGAACGAACGCATCGATGGGATTCCGTACCCAGCTTGAGCTCCTGACCCTCGGCAGCTCGTGCTTCACAGGTTTTTGGAAGGGCCATAGCCAGCGCTCCGCTTTGAAACTACTGGTTTGTTCCGGGCTGAGCTCGGCAATCCATTGTTCGATAACAGAGATTTCAGAAGCCGAAAGCTGCCCGCCCAAAGGCATTCGGGGCACGATCTCGCCCTTGATCATCCTGACCAAAGGACTCAGTGCTGGCTGCCCCTCTCGAACTGCACGGCCGTGCTTGTTCCCGCCCGAGACGACTGACTCCAGATCTGCAATCGAAAAGCCGCTGGTTTTCTTTTCTGCCGAGTGACAGGAACTGCAGCGTGCAGCCAGTAATGGTTGGACGTGTTGGTTGAACGAGGCATCGGTGGCTGCATGAACGAGGGGCTGGGGCACGACGATTGCGCCCGCCAGGAAACACCACAGGAACCGTGTGCGGCGATCTTGCTTCGGACGTGGGCCTCTGCTTAACATTCCAGATAACCAACCCTGAAAACCTTTAAGAGAGACAGCTGCAAAGGGTTTCTGCGAAGAGGAGTTAATTCTGCAGCAGAAGGGCAATGGAGTCAATCCCGAGTCACCCCCGCAACCCCCGCTTCTATGTCCTCACAGTGAGGCATCGGCTTGCGTTGCAAGGTCCGTCTTTCGGCCGGCGGGGCGCGCGATTACCCAGGCAGCACCGTCTCCTCGCGCGTCACCGCTCACGGTAAGTAATCAGTCTTGGCCGGGAAATGCGACCTTGTACCGTGGTAAGTGCTGCCAGTAACGATACGAGAGCTTGAAGTATCGTATCGCTTCATATCCAAGCGGCGACTCTTTTCCTGGCTGAATCGTCTCGATGCTGACAAAAATACTCCGGTCTTCGGGAAGGTAGAGCACGTCGGAGTAGTTGGCCTGGCCATCCCAAAGCAGGCGGACATCCCAACGTGATTCGTCGACGTTCACCGCATCGTCGTTGATCGCCAGCACCGTGCGTTGCCGGCCCTTGTGCGGTCCAGTGCGCGTAGCCGCCGAGGCGTACAACACGTGCCCGTGCTGGGGTTGGCCGGGCTGCGCGATCTTGTCGAGACCCAGGTTGACTCCAGCCGTCGGAAGCGTGCTTTTCCCCGCCACGGACCAGTTGCGGCCTCCATCGGTGCTCTCGAAGCGATGATTGCGAATTGGCGACCCTCCTCCGTGAGGCCGGGCAAGTAGGATGAGCTTGCCTCCATTCGCCGTCTCAACGATCGCATTCTCATCGCCTTGCGGAAATTTCTGGTTGAGGTTCGAGCTGTGCCAGCTCGCACCGTTGTCGTCGCTCCAGAGAGCCCGGACATAGTAGTTGTTCACCGTCGGCGCCACGAGTGTGCCGCGCTTGGTTGCGACCATGCGATTGACGCCAAAATAGGTCAGCAGGGCGTTGTCACGTTGGAATTCCTTTGCGATGGGACTTTGGTAGTCTCCGAGGTGCTGCCAGCTGTCCCCGTCATCCCGACTGCGAAAAAGCATGAGCCGGTTCCCGGGGCTGCGTACATGCGAACAGGTGAAGAGCAGGAATTCACCTTTGCCATCGTTGCCATTTTGGTTCCAGCCAATCGTGCCCCAGCCGGAGTTGTCCGGATAATTGCTGTAGAGGTACCGTTGGCCGGTCCAAGTGACTCCGTGATCGCCGCTCTGCATTACCGCCACACCCATGGGTCCCTCGTCCGGCTGGCCTTCCAAATAATTAACTTGCCAAAACGTGACCAGCCGCCCGGTGTGGGGATTCCGCGCGGTGCACTGCTCTCGATGATTGTTGGCTTCAAGGGGCGGGCGGCGCACAAAGGGCTTGGACGGCTCATCCGTTGGCATCGAAACGCGCTGGCGGGACACGAGCATGTTGGCGGTAGAAAACTCGACAACGACCGTTGTCTCGGCTGTGATCCGCTTGCCGCCGGCCAGGGCAGAAAACTCGATGAGGTTTTCTCCAAAGCCGTCGGCTCGGAATACCGCTTCAAGAGGCTTTTCTCTGGCAGTCAATACCGGCTTTCCAGACGCTTTCTTGAGAGTCCACCTGGCCTCACGGACCTGCGTTGCCTCAAGTCCCTTTGCGCGGAGAATCACAGAGTCGCCTTGGACAATCATGTCTGCTGGGATGCGATGCTCGGCGTTGACAACGAACCGCTGGCCCTTTTCCGGATCGTAGGCTTGCGTCAGAGAGGGCGTCACCGGACTGCCTGGGACGATGCGTTTTTCGATCGCCGTGGCCGGCGATTGAGCCTGCCTCAGGTGGTTGGCGGCCAACCATAGTTCGGAGCGTGGCGAAGACACTCCCAAGGTAACGGTGAGAACCAGATTCATCAGTCGAACACATCGCCAGTTTGGTCGATTCATAGATTCTCGCTTCTGTGAGCGGTTCCACCAGGGACGTTTGGAGCCTTCTAAACCAGCTCTTGGATCGGCTGTCCCGTCTTGTCGTCGAGAGAGTTGGCAATCTTGAGCGGCCGGCCAATGGGATGCATATACTCGCGGTGCCAATCGATGCCTAGGGCCTTGTAGAGGGTGGCAAACAAGTCACCGATGGTGACCATGCGATCTTTGACGTAGGCGCCGCGCTCGTCGCTTTCGCCGACGATCGTCCCCCCGCGAATTCCTCCGCCGCCAAGCGCCAGCGACCAGCATTGTGGCCAGTGGTCCCGTCCGCCGTTCGGGTTGATGTCTGGCGTGCGTCCGAATTCCCCCATGGCGATCACGATAGTAGAGGAGAGGAGGCCACGTTGTTCTAGATCGGCAAGCAGCGTGGACAACACTTGGTCGAGCACCGGAACCAATACATCGCGGTGGCGTTTGTCGTTGTTGGCATGGGAATCCCAATCGCCACTCTCAGGGCGATTGCGGTCCACAACCGTAACGAAGCGGCTGCCAGCTTCCACGAGCCTCCGGGCAATCAGAGCACTTTGACCAACGGTGTTCCGGCCGTAGGCGTCTTTCAACTGTTCGGTTTCCTTAGACAGATCGAACGCCTCCCGCACGGCCGGCGAAAGGATCATCTCGAGCGCCTGTTGCTGGAATACGTCCAGGCTGGCGTGCTCGGCGCTGTGCATCTGTTCACGGTACAGCGCATCGACGAGCCCGGCCATGGCGCGTCGCTGCTGGAGCCGCTCGACCGAGATCGAATCGGGCAGCCGCAGATCGGGAATCTTAAAGTTCTTGGCGCTGGGATCGGGGATTTCCATCGGATCGTAGCTCGCGCCCAGCATGTGCGCGCGGAAGTGCTCTCCGAACCAGTTGCCGTCGGGAACCATGACGTACGGCGGGACGCTAAGCCGAGCGCCCAGCTCCTTGGAGATGATGGAGCCGAGCGAGGGAAACTTCATCGCCGGGTTGGGGCGATGCCCCGTCATCGCATAATGATGGGCGATGCCGTGGTTGTTCTCCAGGGTGTGCATGGAACGGATAAGGGACAGCTTGTCCATGTGGCGCGCCACACGCGGCAACAGTTCCGAAATCCGAATGCCTGGCACGTTGGTCGCAATGGGCTTGAAGGAGCTGTTGCGCTTCGGGTCCCAGGTGTCGACATGGCTTGGCCCACCGTTCAGCCAGAGCAAGATCGCGGCCTGAGCCTTGCCACGGGGCGCGCTGCCGGTGTCTGCCATCAGGTGCTGGAGGCGAAGATAGCGGCTCAGGTCCAAGCCGAAAAAGCTGAGCGACCCGACCCGCAGAATGTCGCGCCGGCTCCACGCCGCGGCCGCGCGATTTGCGTCATTGCGGCTCATCTCCGATCCTCCCTCTCAGTGATTCTCTGCAAACTCGCGCGCCGTGATCAACGCCCAGACCAGGTCTTCTGCCGCTTCACGCCGAGGCCGCTCGGCGAAGATCTTCTGGAGGCCGGCCCATTCCCGCTCGGTGGGAAAGCGCGAGAGCGCGGCCAGGTAGAACTCTTCGACGAGTTGGCGGTCGCTGGCGCCACTCTGCAACAATCGATGCAACCGACCCGCTTCGTTGGAAAGTTTCGCGTTGAAGGTCGTCCCGGCGAGCATGTGCATCGCCTGTCGCAGGTTGAGCTGTCCTCCGGGGTCGGGCACAGCGTCCCGCGCCGGCCTCCCGAAGACGCTCAGGAACGAGGCGCCTGCCGGGAAGCGCAGTTGAATCGCCCGCTTTCCGGCCGGGTTCTTATCGAAAACCTCGGGCACGCCCGTCACTTGCGAGATCGCGTCCAGCAGAACGGCGGCTTCCAGCGGCCGGGGCAGAGCATGCGAGTAGTTCGTCCGGTCGTGGCGGTTGAGCTCATGCGTTTGACTCGAAAGCTGGTAAGCCCGCGAGTTGACGATGCGACGCATCAGCTGCTTGAGACTGTATCCATGCTGTTCGAAGTCACGGGCCAACGCTGCGAGCAGTTCGGGATGTGTGGGCGGGTTGACCACACGGAAATCGTCCACGGGATCCACAATACCGCGCCCGAAGAAGTAGCCCCAAATGCGATTCACCGCCGCTTCTGCGAAATAAGGATGCGAAACAACCCAATTTGCCAGCGCCAGTCGCGGATCATCGCGACGATCCTCAGGCAACGCCGTTCCATCCATGAACATCGCGGCCAGTGGCTGCTTCGTGCGCGGGTGAGCCACTGGACGGAACCTCAGAGTTGGGTCGTTTTCGACGTAGTCCACCTCGTGGCCGTTGGGGTCGTCGAATACCGCATTGTCGAAAGCCCAGCCAGTGTTTGTCATGCGGCCGAAGAACGCGCCCAACCCCCAATACTGGTTCTGAGTCCAGCGGTCGAAGGGGTGGTTGTGGCACTGCGCGCAATCCAGCCGGCGGCCCATGAAAACCCGAATCGTTTCATTGACCATTTGCTCGATCGGTGGAGGTTTGTTGATGCCGAACTGGTATTTGTGTGACGCCCCTCCGTAGCCCTGAACAGCGATCGCCTCTCGTGCCACCTGATGGTACGGCTTGTCGGTAGCCACATTCCGTCGAACCCACTCCCAAAAGGGAAGAATCCACCCGTATTCGCCCCGGACGCGGAACAGATCGGCGAAACGTAGCGACCAGAACTCGACGTACTCGGGTGAGTTCAGCAGCGCCTCGACAACCTTCTCTCGTTTCTTGGGGTCCTTGCTGGCGAGGAACTCCCGGACGCGGTCGGGCGGCGGCAGCGTGCCTGCCAAGTCCAGGCAAACGCGCCGGACAAATTCATGGTCGCTCGACAACTCCGACGGCCGGATTCGGAAACGCCGCAACCTGGCAAAGACGTGGTCATCGATAAAATTGTTTCGCGGCAGCTCGGCATCGCTTGCTGGTTCCTGGTCGGTAACTCCGATCCGGACGTGGGCAAACTGTCCCAGCCAACGCAGGATCACAGCCGTCTCACCTTTTTGGAGCGCCTTAAGAACGCCCGACGGCTCCACTGTAGCGACGGTGCTGTCTAGCGATTCGTACCGAACTTCCCTGGTGACATCCTCGCGCCGTCCTCCGGCAAAGCGCGCCACCACCCGAAGCGAATGGGTGTGGCCAGGTCCCAGAACAATCTCCCGTGACGACGGCTCAATTCCCTGCAAAGTCTTCTGGACATCCTCCCCATAGGCTGCGCCCCCACGCACCCATTCAAGGATGGCTGCATAGTCTGGCGATTCAGGCGTGAAAATCTCTCCGCCTCCGTGAACGACTTGCATCGCGGGTTTGCGCAACAGCAGGCTGTTCTCCGGTTCTTGCAAGCTCACGCGCGGCGTGATGGGCGGGAGCGCTTCCGGGCTGAGCACCTGATAGGTCCCGCCTTGTACGATCCATTTGTAGTCTTCGCGCGGGTCGAGCCCGTCGAGCGACAGTTTCAACCCACCCCTTCCTTTCACCCCGCCATGGCATGAGCTGCTGTTGCATCCCTGTTTGGTGAGGATCGAGACAATCTCCCGCGCGAAACTGGCGGGTCTTGGAGGTGCCGGCTGTTCTGCGAAGCACACCCGTGAACCCAACATTGCTGTCAGAAGAAGCAGAACGACTCGCATAGTTACCATCCCGCTACCGGAGAAGGAATCAAGGAGCTCCTTTGGGACCTCCGCTCTCAGGCACGCCGCCAACGGTCTCCACCTGCCGCTTCGCACCAGCTACAGTTACCAGAATCTCTTGAGCCAGCAGCGGTGCTGTGGCCTTGCCTTCCAGCACGGGGCGCGCCACGAGTCGCACGGCGTGTGGCTGTGATGTGGATGGTGCATCGGCATCAGCCAAAAGGATGATGCTCACCGCCTGCTGCTGGCCGAAGTGTCTCTCTCTGTGAAGCTGGCCTCCTGGCTTGGCTGTCATGCTGCTTCCCCGGTCGCTTGCTTTCACGACGGCCGCCGCACTCACACCGGGCGGCAGATTCTCGGCGGCCAGGGCGACTTCGCCCTCAAAGCCCTCTTCGAGTTCCGCGTCTACCTTCAAGGTTTGGCTCCCGCCAGCCACAAGACGCACGCAATCCACTCCTCGAATGGCGACCTCGCCCACGTGGGGCACTTGAGGCCGAACCATCAGCCGGTACCTGAACTCCTCGCCGCCCAGTCGAGATGTCAGATCCCTTACCTGGAAACGATAGGCGCCGGCCTTGTCGAAGGTGTAAAGCAACTTTGGCACAAGGGTCTTGATCCAGTCGTCTCCGTCACCCCCGAGGGCCCGATAGATGTTCGTGGCGAGCTCCTGCCCACCAGGATCGAAGAGTGCGACGCGCGCATTGAAGAATGGCGGCGGCAGAAAGGGTGTTTCCGCTTCAAACGCCAGCTTGTCTCCTGCCTTCGCCTGGATCTGGAACCAGTCCACGTCGCCCGGCCGGCTCACGACACCCTTCACGATGGCCGGCACCGGGACCTCGAGTGCCTGGTCTGGGACGTCGTTCGGTTCGGTTTCGGAAACGACTCCGAGCGTTACGGGAGCGCTACGCCCGGATCGGGAAGCGATTCGACTCAGCCAATCCGTCCCCATGGCAGCCGTGAAGTTGCGCTTCTTCCAAGCCACCCGCTCGCCTGCATGCGCTGCAGGAACAAGTGGCCCCCATCGTTCGAGCGCCGCTGCCTTTGCGCGATCCACTCGAGTGATGCGGAGTTGGTAGGCATAGTTGGGCCCGCTGTGGCCGTCTACGGTTCCCACCTCAGCTGCGTAGCGTCCCGCTTTTTCAAACACGCGACGGACTCGGGGCAGGCGATGCGAAGTGGCCTGCTCCTCGCCCAGCGGCGGACGCCAAAGATCGGTCGCCTCCAGAGGCATGCCTCGGCCCGGATCGAACCAGCTCCCCACCGGGTCGTACAAGACAAGCTGAGGGTCTGCAGACACGGAGTTGGGCGGAAGTTCGCTAGCTCGAACTTCCAGCTGCAACTCCTGTCCTCGGGTCACCTCGAAGGAGTAGATATCGACTTCTCCTGCCTTCGCTAACCGCCCATTGACAATTTGTGGGACGCTGAGAGGTTGGGCCTCAGCCAACCTGGCGTGCGGCTGGCCGGTTTCAAGAACGGATGGCTCGGCATCTACGAAATGCCACAACGCGCCGGTAATCCCCCTTGAAGTGGCCAGCCGCAGCGCGTGCGCCCCGAGACCGGCGGCTCGATCGATCGTCATGGCGATCCGCACTTCATGATACTTCTTGGTCTTGTCAGTCGCCTTCGCTGCGGCTTCGACCGTTTCAGTTTCGGGTTCGTCCGCCTCGATTTCGCGGACGTCTCTAATCTCTGCCTGGAGGCGATCACAATCCAGCCAGACTGCATACGCCCCATCCAGGTTCTCGCCACGGAGGACGACGTCGTAGCTGGAACCCTGGCTGCCGCCCAATGGAAAGAGAGATTTCAGCTTTAGTGCAGACTTTGCCTCCGCTCCCTTACCAGACGCAGGCACGCCCAGAAACATCAGGATCAGCGCCGAGCAAAGGTTGAGAAGAATACGCTGTCGCACGGTTGATCTCGTGGCTCCTGCCTCAGATCCTGGCCCCTCCGATCAGGAGGCGCCTACAATGAGTCACGGTTATCTGGTCAGACTGACCAATGGCTCAGATTCCAACATTCTTCGATGGCAAATGGTAACACAGAATGTCATCGATCGCGCTTAGGGTGAGGACCACGGCCCCGTCAAAGTCGGAGGCCGATGAGGCGCAAGACTTGGGGACCGAGGCGGGCGCAATGGCGGAGCGCAGGGGCGATGTAGCGGGCACCGGCCATACGGAGCAGCGAGATGGCCAAGTTGCGCAGAGAAGCCATGACCTGTGCGCCCATCCCTTTGCGGACTTGGGAGC
>VFZK01000027.1 GCA_016871215.1 Acidimicrobiia bacterium
AGGACCTCTGCCGCCTTGCCCACCAGTGCTTGCTCGAATACCTGCGCACCACGCTCGACCTGCCCGACGGCCTGCCCGGCATCGTCATGGCCATCCACACCTTCGGCGAGTACCTGAACTTTCACCCCCACCTGCACGCCCTGGTCGCCGATGGCCTCTTCGTGCGCTCGGGCCTGTTCTACGTCCTGCCGGATACCGACCTCAAGCCGTTGGAGGAGCTGTTCCGGGCACGGGTCATCACGTTTCTGGTGGACAAGGGGCTCCTGCCGCCCGAGCGGGCGAATAGGCTGCGCGGCTGGGTGCATTCCGGGTTCAACGTGCATCGCAGCCGGCGCGTGCAGCCGGACGAACGCGAGGATCTGGAGCGCCTGGCCCAGTACATCATCCGCAACCCCTTTGCCGTGGAGAAGATGCAGGTCGGCACCCCGAATCGGGCCAACCCGGACGGATCGGTTATCTATCACTCCGGGCTCAACCCGAAGATTCATCGCAACTTCGAGGTCTTCACCCCGTGCGACTTCATCGCCGCCATCACGCAGCACATCCCAGACAAAAGCTTCCAGCTTGTCCGCTACTACGGCTGGTATTCAAACAAGATGCGCGGCCAGCGGGACAAACACGACGCCGAACAGGCCCAGGCCGCGGAGCAGGCCGTGCAGATCATCGATGTCTCCCAACACAAGCCCCGCCGCATCCCATCGGCCCAGTGGCGCCAGCTCATCAAGAAGGTATGGGAAGCCGACCCGCTCCTGTGTCCGAAGTGCCAGAAAGACATGCGTATCGTTTCTCTGATAGACGACCGGGCGGTTATCGAGCGCATCCTCCGCTACTTGGGCCTATGGGAGCAGGGCGTGCGCGTCTGGCCGACCAGGGCACCGCCTGAAATTGGCGATCAGGTCATCGAGCCCTGGCTGGATGACCCATTCCCCGACTATGACACCGAGCCGGTGAGCAACTACCCGAACGGCTGAGCCCGTGCGACAGCAGTGGTCTGCTCTCCTTGCGTGCCTTGTGGCCATGCTGCCGTGTCCTGCGGGCGCGCCGGGGCAACCCCAGCCCGCCCGCAGGACACGGTAACATTCATCTTGACCCCTCCACCCCGCTTCAGCTATCGTTTCCCCCATCAAAGCGCTCCTTCAGACCGGTTCCAGCGGCTAGCACCCGCACTGCCTGAAAAGCGATTTCTTATCAGTGGTCGATCGAAAATTTTGCAACCAGTTCAAAGCTAAAGGAATTAGCCGAGAAAGGGCAATCGCCCTTTGCAATTGTGCTTACGTGTTCGGATTCCCGTGTTCCAGCAGAGATTATCTTTGACCGAGGATTTGGGGATCTATTCGTTATCCGAGTTGCCGGTAATGTTGTGGCGCCATCCATCATTGGAAGTATTGAGTTTGCAGCGTCTAACTTTGGCACCCCTCTTTGCGTTGTTATGGGGCACTCTCAATGCGGCGCAGTAAAGGCTGCTATCAATTCTGAGATTGAAAATGAGGAAGATTGTCCCTCAAATGTGGGCAAAATTGTCAAAAAAGTAAGACCCGCAGTACGTGCTGTCACAAACGCTTTGGGACGGAACCCCAAGTCCATGGAATTCAATGAGCTGCTTCATCTCTCTACTATTGAGAATGTTCGTCGTTCCGCAAATTTGATCACTCATAAAAGCCCTGTTCTTCAAGAGTTAGTAAAACGAAAGAAGCTTGGAGTCGTTAGTGCTCTTTATGATCTTCATACCGGCCAGGTAGATTTTGAATTGCCTGAACTCGAAGTCTTCAATCAGAAAGGGGTGTCCTAATGTTGAAACTCATATCTGATAATGCCGCTGAGGTTGAAGAAAAAATGTTGTTTAAGCAGTGGTCAGGGTTTCTCTCAATACTGAGAAGCGGAAACTCTATGTTTCGTAATGCACTTGAATCTTCAAGCCTTCTTTTATGCTCTGCCTTAAATGACAGTGCGAGTAGTCATAACGAGCGACCACTTTGCGTACTCATCACTTTTGGTGACTCGCTAGATAGGCTGGGCCCCTTAGCGTTTTGTAGGTCCACGAGTGAATTTAAATGGTTTCGAATAAAACCAGAGGACCTGAATGATCCTCAACAAATTTGGAAAATTGAAATTGCTTTAAAACAAGTAATGTATCCCGCAATCGTTGTGATGACATCAACACGAATGTCTCATGAAGAACGCGCTTTTGGTAAAACCATTTTCCAAAGTTTGGAGACATCTAGTTCACAGATCCAGGAAGGCATCAATGCCATGAAGTTTTTGATGGTTGAAACGATTTTAGATCACAGCACTAATTATGTGTCTATATCACCATGGAAATGGCCATATCCTCCACAAGCTAACGCTTTAAATAGGTTATACGGTTTTTTACAGGTGATTTTAGGTAAAGGAGGAGCAAAAAATGCTTGAGAGATTTAAGTCATTCTTCAATTTTTTCGACAGTAGGTTTGAGGATCTAGATTCCAAAACCTGGAAAACGTCTCTTTACCGAGACTTCAGTGCCGGGCTTGTCGTTGCGATGACAGCTATTCCCATGGCTATGGGGTTTGCAATGGCCTCAGGCCTTCGGCCAGAGCAAGGAATTATCGCCGGAGCTATAGCATGTCTTGTCGGTCGAACTTTCGGTGGTTCAAAATATCAGGTCTACGGGCCAACTGCTGCGTTCATCCCGTTAATCTACGGAATCATGCAGAACTATGATCACGGTTTTCTCGTACTAGTGTCCTGCTTGGCAGGAGTTATTCTCATGTTGATGGGATTAGCGGGTCTTGGAAAGGTTGCTAAGGCCGTTCCTGAATCGATTATTGTAGGATTTACGGTCGGTATTGGGGTCTCCATAGCTTTGGCTAATGCGGGGGAAGCTTTCGGTTATAAGACTACTATTGGTGGAGGCTTGATTCAAAAACTGTCAGGCCTTGCGGCCAATATCGGTGAGTTCAATGTCTATGCGTTGATCTTAGCGCTTCTCACCTTTGCCATGATCAAGATTCTACTTCGCATTTCAATCTTTATCCCGGCACCTTTGATTGCAATCGGAATCTCAGCAGTATTGGCGATGACTGCATTCGCAGGTAAAGGAATTATTCTCGTAAAAGATCGGTTTGGAGCGATTCCGAATAATTTCTTTGTATTTACTCCGCCCGTTTTGCCCGAAATGACTTGGAAGGTTGGATTCGACATTCTTTATTATGTCGTAGCAATAGCTTTCGTTTCTGGAGTCGAAAGTCTCTTATGCTCCTCGATGGCTGATAAGTTAGCTAAAAACAAGAGAACCCCATTCAATCCAGACAAAGAGTTTTGGGGGCAAGGTCTAGTTCAAATCATCGCTCCTTTGCTCAATGGTTTTCCTTGCACGGGCGCTTTGGCGCGAACGGCTACAAGCATTAAAGCAGGCGCGGTGTCGCCTTTGGCAGGATACTTCAAAGGAATTCTAAAGCTAGGTATGGCTTATTTTATCGCTCAATATCTTGAGCTCATCCCTATGGCTTGTATCGGCGGCATTCTTCTATGGGTCGCAACAAATATGATCAAGGTTAGCGAGATCAAGTGGGTGTTAACGCAAGGTCGTTTTCATTCAGCATTGATGGTCTACACTGCCGTGATGGTGCCAATGACTGATTTTCTCACCGGCGTTTTGTCAGCACTCATCATTTATGGAGTAGGCGTGATGTATTTTAAGTCGCAACTCCATGTCGAAGTCTTTTCCACAAGAAGAATCGAAGAATTCATTATGAAACAACACAAAATACAGGGTTCAATGATGAATTCGAATAAATCTATCAAAAAGGTCATTTTAGCTGTGGACGCCCACGGTGAAAATGAAGCGGTTCAAAAGAGGATTCTAGAACAGGTACAGATTCTTCTTTCCGGTACGCAGATAGAAGTGGAACCTGTTTTTGTGCTCCACTTTGATATTGCTAGTATTGCTTCTGGTTTGGAGGTTGAGGAGTTGAAGGGCTGGTCCGAGAAAGCCAATCAATCTATCTCTAAAATGCTTCGAGGACTAAGGTTTCCTAAGCTTCTTGTCCCTAAGATTCTTGAAGCTCTAGAGCCATCGAAAACTGCTTGCGTTAAAGCTCTCGATTCTTATGCACGAGAAACAAATGTTGATCTCATCATAGTTGGCACTCACGGGAGATCGGGAGTCCCAAGACTTTTTCTTGGAAGTTTTTCGGAGTCACTACTTCTTCATGCAAATATGCCCGTATTGGTTGTAGGACCACATTCTGAATCAACGGGAAAATTGAACCGAATTCTTTTTCCTACTGATTTTAGTAAGCCTTCGGAAAGACTTTTGGAGTTGGTGCTATCCTTGGCTGTTCAACTCAAAGCGGCACTGACTATCTTTCACGCTATACCGCATCGTTATATTGAAGGTATTTCCGCAGAAACTCCGGTATTGGCCCATATGCATAAAATAATCGAGACACGAGAAAAACAAGCTCGGGCTTATGCAGACATCGCAAGAAAAAGAGGTTTAGATGCTGATGTTGTAGTTGAGGTTACAGAGGGAAGCATCGATCAGTCTATTTTAGATACTACGGTCAAGATCAAGGCAGAAATGATCGCTATGGCAGCGCACAGTGGGGCGGTTTCTTCTGCGTTTCTCGGTAGTGTTACAAGACAAGTCGTGCGTAGTGCTTCCTGCCCTGTTTGGGTGTTGCGGGAAAGGCGATCAGAGGGCTAAAGATTCGCTTTGTTACAACAAATGACCTCACTTATATCTGACGTTTCTGTTGCCCCTACGTGGCTGTGGATTGCTTTTTCGCTTGGAGTTTTGCTACTTCTTCTCGTTGACTTAAGCCTCTTCGGAAGAGGTACTCACAAGCTTTCTCGCAAAACCGCTCTCATTGAAAGCGGCATTTGGATCACAGTTGCGTTATGTTTCAATACTTGGTTTTGGTATTCGTTCGGAAGCGAATTGGGATTAGAATTTCTGACCGGATACTTGGTCGAAAAAAGTCTTAGCGTTGATAACCTATTTGTCATTTTACTAATTTTCAGCGCTTTTCGGATACCCGGCGAGTATCAGCATCGAGTTCTCTTTTACGGAGTTTTAGGCGCAATTATTCTGCGAGCTTTCTTTATCATCTTAGGTGCGCAGCTTTTGCATCTGTTTCATTGGGTCCTTTACGTTTTTGGAGGGATTCTTGTTGTTACCGCAATCAAGTTTCTGCTTGAAACGGATAAAAAAAGCGACGTTCGTGAAAGCTGGTCCGTTCGAATTCTTAAACGCATCTATCCTTCGACAAATTCCCTAAGCGGGAACCGATTCTTCGTCATTGAAAACGGAATTAGAAAGGCTACGCCACTTTTTTTTGCGCTGGTGGTGATCGAAATGACTGACCTGATTTTTGCTGTCGATTCCATTCCCGCTGTGTTTGCAGTCACTCAAGACGCATTTGTTGCTTTTGCCTCAAATTATCAGTTCATAGGAGTCTGAAGGCCATGGTCAACACGAATAAGCCGCGTCTTGCGCTGATACCCGTAGCTATTGAGAAGCGGGGAGCGAACGTGGCCCAGGTGCTGACCAGTCCGCCGATGATGCCAGCCATCACGGGATCGAGGCCGTGTGGGTGATGATAGGCTCCCATGAACCCCACAAACTGCGTGACCATGATCAGGGGGCCTGGCGTTGTCTCGGCCAATCCCACGCTATCGAGCATCTGTTCTGGTTTTATCCATCCGTAGTGGTGAACTGCCTGCTGTGCCAGATAGGCCAGCACGGAGTAGGCTCCACCAGAGGTCACCCCAGTGCGCTGAAGCCGTGGGCGATCCAGCGCAGGCCTTTGCCGGCGGGATGAGGGTTTGATGGGCGAGAGTCGGCAGTGCGGACGATCTCCGCAAGCAGGTGGAGCGCTGGATCATTAAGCGGGTACTTCTTCAAAAATCATTTTGCGGGTAAGTGTATCGCGGTCGTACACCGGATCAATGACGACGATGACAAACTCATTGTGGTCCTAGCGGACAAAAATTACAGTGATGACCAGATCAAAGCCTTAACAAAGTCTGTGGAACGATCGTTTATATTGATTATTATTCCTGACCCGTCGTCGACCCTGAGAAAGCAGGGGATCTCTCGGTGACAATCTGTCGAATGACTCTTCCTGGAAACGGTTGGAAGTTTTGATTTCTTAACTCCGAACCTAGCCCTTCGTCGGTCAACTTCCCTGCCAGCCATAAGACGGTCGGCGCAAAGCTCAGACTGTCGTAAGGTTCTTCGATCAAAAGCCCGCGTGGGATGCCGGTGCCTGATCCACCTGCAAACATGAGAGTGGAATGTGTGGAAGCCCGGAAAAATGAGCCGTGATTTCCACCAGGATTGAATCCCCGAATATTGAAGTTCCAGTGGTCGTTTGCAAAGACAATCAAGTCGACTTGTGCCAACCGTCGTTTGCGTTCCTGAAATCGAAGAAGTAACCGCTCCTCTGGGGAAGCCTGTTGTCGCCGAATTTCATGCCACGTCTCGGTACTTTGGGCAAATTGTTCATACAGGCTGATCAGACCATTGGAATATTGGGTGCCATGCAGCGCCCGTAACCACTCCTCTTCTGTGTGCCACGCGTCCAGCCAAGCGGCACGTTGATCCTCTGGAACCTCGAATTTTGAATCCTCCCAAATCCTCAATGGCAGTTCATCAAGCCATTCTTGCGGGCTGAAACTGATCGAGCCGCTGCTATTCTGGGTAAGGTGCTGAACCGGAAGATAGCGCAGGAAAAGGAGGCGTTCTTTGTCGTGCCGCGCCAGGATTAGGGCCTGGCGATCCCTGCCGCCATAGAGCCAAACGGCATCTTCCACGGGCAAGCAGTTGGCAGGGAGCGCAAGAGCCAGGGCCTCTGGTGTCACGGCGACGGCAGTAAAGTCGACTGGAGCGGAAGATACTCCTGGCTGAACATTGTTACGGGTCCGCAGGTCCTTCAGGACCTGAAAATAGTCAATACGGACATAACTCTTCTGGGTATCGAGAGAGCCGTGGCTATCCAACATCAATCCCCGGCTGGCAAGACCAACAACATAGTTTTGCAGGTTGTACACTGAGTTGATCTCTCCCATGCTTTTTGGTGGAATCAGCTCATGGATTTTCCAGCGTGAAGGATCGAAGCTCTCAGGTCTCAGTGAGAGGAGATTGGCCAGCACGCGAGAATAAGCTGAGTACTCTCGCACATCGGCTTGGCTCATCGATAGTTGAAGCGAAAGCCGAGCCTTTTGACCCTTGTCAAGCCTCTTTTCCTGGGCGATGGATTTGTTTCGTTGTGATCTGGCTGGCAAGGCGTGCTTTTCAATTGATCGTCGCAGCGCGGCCAGCTCTTCGGACAATTCTGAGAGCAGGACACCCCATGCACGCCTATTTCGATCCAGTGTCGAGAAAAGGGCTTGGGCAGCCGCACGACGTGTGGCTGGCGTCAAGTCCTGGCGCCAGAGTTCCAGCAGGAGGATATGCAAAAGATTGAGATCGCTATGACGAAGATAGACTGAGGCTCGCTCGTTACCATCTGGATCGAGAAGTAGAGTAGGATACCGAGTTGTCTCACCGTGAAGATAATACGATTCCTGAGCTGGCGTGGTAATGAGAGGAACCGTCGGGGAGAGAGCTTTGAAGGTGTAATCTCCACGGGGCGGACGATTGGTCACGACGTGATGCCCCCCGCCTGCTGCACTGCCAAAGAAGCTCACAAGATTGTAGCCCTGACTGTAGATCTGCTCATTCGTGTTCATCCCATGATCGGAAACCAGAATCAGGGCGGTTTCAGCCGCCATCGGGCTCTGCTCGATCGCTGTCCAAAGACGCCCCACCAATGCATCGATTTGCTTAAGCGCACGGAGCTGCGTCTCCCGATCCCTGTTGAGATGAGCGACGTGATCAAAGACAGGAGTCATAAAGTCGAGATAGCGTACTTGAGGATCGCTGAGCTTAACAATCAGTTCCCGTTCCATCAGCTCAAAGAGGACCGTTCCTCCTTCGAATCCTAACGTCCACTCATCCAGCATTTCTTTCGGATTCCTACGTGTCAAAAAATGTTTCAGGCTGCGGGTTGCCGACAGGTTAGAGTTGCCCCGTTGGTAGAGCTGAAAGCTCATGTGGCGTTCATGGCTTGGGTATGCATCGGCAAGCAGCGGCGTTTTCTGCTCGTCCAGGACTTCGACGCCAGGCATCTCAATACGGCGGCCTACGGACTGCTTTAGGTAAAAGGTAAAAAAGTTCAGGTAGTCATAGGAACGGTGAGTGAGCCGGTCAAACTCCATATTCCCTCTGATCAGCGACGGCCGGCCCGAATCGAGCAAAGCCCATGACGGGGCGGAAAGGCTAAGGCCGCGCACATAGAAGTTCGAAACCCGGCTGCCTCCGTCATAAAAGACACTCTTAATCCAGGGTAGGAGGCTCTTCCCACTGCGCGGGTCTATCTCCTGCACCCAGCGATCCAAGAGATCAAAAGGTAATCCGTCGGCTTTGACGATCACCACGCGCTGGGTCGAACCTAAGCAAAGAGTATCCAATGCCAGAGTGAGTAGGATTACTTTCCATGATCTCCAAAGAGAGAGGAAACGGTGAGAGACCAGAAACGACCCTGGTTCTATGGCGCTCATTAGTTTCCCGCGATTTCGTTAGTTATTGCTTTGGGTGAGGTGTGTTGAGCCGTCTCGAGAGGAGAATTCAGTTCAAGGTATTCCGCACTGCGTTGACGCCATTTGGACTCGATAGTGGGGTCCTGAGCGATACGAAAAAGCACATTTCTGGCTTTCCGATTCTGCGTGCGATGCAAAGTTTCCAGGCAAAGTTCGCGGGTCGATTCATCCTGGCTGAGCGTAAAAAGTTGGACCGCGAGCCGAATCAACTGATTCGTGGAGATGCCTCGGTTTTGTGCTAGGTAAACGAAGCGGCGGCGAACGACTTCGATATCCCAATCTACTTCAGGCCGAGGACTTGATCCCGTCACCTTGCGCAAGAAATGAACGTATTGGTGGGTGCGACGTTGCGCCTCCAAGAGAGCTTGCAGTTCCGGATCAGGTCTTTCGCGGTGTGTGTAGAGGCCAAACGTCAGAATATTGGCTATTTGGAGGAAAGTCTTCTCCACCCTGCCGTGAACCCCTTCGGTCCTCTCCCTCCGGCGGTCAAGCTCCAAGCGCGCCGGAAGTCCCTGTGGGCAGCGGGAATAATCTAACAATGCCTGATACTGGTCGCTGGCCAATCTTGACTCCGCTTCCAGGTCGTTCTCCATCGGGTTGAGGGCGATGCGCTCCAAGCGACGGCTAATGCCGTCTTTCAGTTCGGGATCAAGAGTAGAATCCAAGGCCAGCAACAACTTCAGCTGCGAGGAGGAAGAGAACCGACTCTGTTGAGAGATATCCGCGCCGCGTCGACGGGCAATGAAATCGAGCGAAGCGAGACCTGCTCCGTAGTAAAGACTGCCAAACGGCGAAAGCGAAAGGACATTTCGTGCGACATCGTGGACAACCCGCTCTGACAACTCGCGGTGTTTCGCATTGAAGGGAACTCGGAAATCAACCAATAGAACTGGGATCTTAGGATAGTCCAAACCGTATAGAGCCAAAGGAATCAGCTCTATCGCCCTCGCTTCAGGCGTACCGGGAGCGACGCGGCGGTGTTCGGAATCCAAGTAACGCCGCTCAACGGGTCCTTTCCAGTTCAACAGGCGTTGATCCTGCCATGGGCTCGAAATGCTCAGGAAACGCCCATTGAATCGAGGTCGGATAGGCTTTTCCAGATCTTGGCGAGCGACCCAAAGCAACGCGTGAGTCGCGGTCCCGCCCGGCAACTGGAGAGGGTCGAAATATAGATTTTCCTCTTCGGCGCGCTGTCGCAACAACTCCCAATTACGACTTCGTACTTGCTCGGTGCGAGTCGTTTCTTTTTGATAAATGCGTTCGACGTGAGTTTCATCCAGCAATCCGCCAAATACCTTCTCGTTCAAGAGCAACCGTGCCTGAAGCTGATGTAACTCTGAAGTCGACAGGGAGGGCTGTTCCCGCTCAGCTTTTTCAAAAAAAGCAAGGCAGGTCAAGGCGCGTATGAGATGTGCTGTACGGAATTCTTGCTGGTTGCGCATATAGGCAAATGCGGAGCTCTTTACCAAAGCGGTACGCGAATCGAAGAACAAGTTCCGCAAAAGGCTTTTAGAGAAGCGTTTTCCGACTGAAGAACTGTCTGAAGATGCGTCCAAAAGTCGCGGAGGAACCTGACTCCCACCACGATGCTTGTTTCCCAAACGGCTATACAGGAAAGGAACTCCTGCAGCTGAGTGCTGTTTCGTGGTCGGTTGGGTATAAGTGTGTACCCAAACGTATCGTAAACGATGCACCTCTGGATCATCGCTCCCCAATGTGTCGCGAAGAACGCTAAGCAGCGGGACTTCGAAGGCTTTTCTGTGATCCTGTGGAGAAGGGACGTGACCAAGTAACGTCAGGATTTCAGCTCCGCCTTCTACGGGAACTATCTCCAGCCTTAACTTTGACGTGGGATCTTGCGGCGTCGAAGCAGCCGCGGAAGAAATGCCCTGCGGAAAGCCAGGGAATAGTGTTGCCCCAAACAACAATGCAAAGAGAACTTTCCGAAGCTGATGAGGGCCGATATGTGAGTCTTGTCTTCTCTTTGCCATGTAGCGATGTGTAGCGATGTGACGACTGCTTCTGACCCAAAACTCCACGCCTGACCTGTGTGTCGGCATACGGCAAAAAAAGATACACAGATTGTGGTCCGGGCAGTCCAGAAGGCCTTCGGCCATGTACAAGGGTCTGGATGAAGTCAGACCGGAGGCTTGAGCGGCTTGCTGACGCTGCCGCTGACGGGCAGGCCTTGCACTTCGCCGACCGGGGTCGATACCTCGACGTTGCTCTCTTTCTTAATCTCCACCCACTGGGCCTGCTTGAGAGTGACTTCCACGGTAAGCTTCCCATCCTTCGGTGGAGATGCACCTGGCTCCGTGCTATAGAAGTTGTGCAGCACAATCTCGCTGGTAGTGCCAGGATCGACCAGCCGCATGTACAACGCCTTGTCATAAACCATCATCTCTTGCGCGTTGATCTTGACTGCGAACCCGAAGGTGGATGCCTTTTGCGTGCCACGATTACGCAGCTTGACTTTCAGGTTGCATAGCGTTCCTGGGCTGACACCTTCCGCTCCTATGGGCTTGCCCTGAGAAACCATGATGATCACTTCTTCAATGGTTATCGAGGGCTCTGGTTTTTCATTTTTCTGTGCTTGAACCACGGCGGTAACAAGTGCGAGTGATACCGCCAAGAAAATTGAAGAGTTTCGCTTCAAGAGTGTTCCTTTCCTTCCTCGATAGTGCCAGATGAGCTTGCGAAACAGCTCACCTCACAACGCTGCGGAAGATTGTGCTGACGAGTATACCCTTCGACGTCGTGGTCTAGCTCTCCCGGAATTAGAATCACTTGTAGAGCGCACCTCCTTTCCTGGCTCACCCACTGAGAGAATGCAACGCCACGTTCGGCTTGGCTGTGAAAAATCGTTGCCAGCGCTGAGTGGAACCGGTAATAGCGAGATCGACGGTGGTCTCGTCTGGATACATACGGTCAACGATCATTTGCTAAGCTGGCAGGTTTTGCCTGACCAGGTCTCACTAACACCTTATCGATTCGGCGTCCATCCATATCCATCACTTCGAAGCGGAGTCCCTGGCATTCGAAGTGATCCGCTGGCTTTGGGACACGTCCAAGCTGGCTCAATACAAAGCCTGCCAAGGTGTGGAAGTAGCCGCTTTTCTCATCCCGCAAAGACTCAATTTGGACTAATGACTTGAAATCGTCGAGCGGCATCGTCCCATCTAGAAGCCAGGAGCCATCCTCTCGCTGTATTGCAGGCTGCGCCGCGCTAGTCTCCTGAGTCGAAGGAATATCACCCACCATCGCTTCAAAAATATCGTTGAGTGTAACGAGTCCTTGAACACCGCCGTGTTCATCAACGACCAGTGCGATATGTGTGCTCGATTGCTTAAACAACTCGAGAATCTTCAATCCGGTTATGCTCTCGGGCAGGAACAGCGGATGCCGCAAAGAGGCCTTCAGCTGGACGGGGTCGCCCATGAGGCAGCGCACCAATAAGTCGTTGGTGTGCGCTACCCCGAGAACATGATCCAGAGTGCCTTGGGATACCACGATTCGGGTATGGGTGCTGCCGATTACTTTGGTGCGGATCTCTTCGACAGACTCTTCAATGTCAATCCAAACAATCTCGGTCCGCGGTGTCATCAGCGTAGCAAGCGCGCGGTCGCCCAGGCGAAATACCCTCTCGACAATATCACTCTCTGTCCGCTCAAAAGTCCCAGCCTCAGTGCCTTGTTTGATGAGCAACTTGACTTCCTCTTCAGTCACGGGCAGCTCTGTGGACGGTTTTGCCCCGAACATCCGAAGTACCATTTCGGTTGACGCGCTCAAAAGCCAAACAGCCGGAGAGCCGATCACACTCAGCCAGCGCACCGGTCTCGCGACTGCCGAAGCAATCCCCTCCGGGTTGTGCAACGCGAGGCGTTTAGGCACCAGTTCGCCGAGAATCAAAGAAAAATAGGTGATCCCTAAAACCACAATCGCCAGGCCGATGATTTCGGCAAACGGAGCCAGCCGGGGGAAGGAGCGCAGATAGGCCGCCAGTTGCTCGGCAATGGTGGCCCCGCCAAACGCACCCGCCAAAATGCCGACCAGCGTAATTCCGATTTGGACGGTAGATAAGAAACGGTTCGGCGCATTCGCAAGCTCCAAGGCAACGCCTGCCTTGGCATCCCCCTGACGGGCGCGCTGTTCCAGTCGCGTTTTGCGTGATGAGACTATTGCAGTCTCAGACATGGCAAACAGGCCGTTAGCCATGATCAGCAAAAGGATGAGTGCAATTTCCAACGTCACTCCGGACACTCTGATTGTCTCCTATAATAAACAGTGGTTCTTCTTCCAAACTGTAGCCGGGTAGACGTGGCGGTCAGGAGAGGAGAAAGCCATTCAAACGAACCTTCCTGGTAGACGTCACTCGAACGAAAGGAACCTAGTGACCTTGCCGTCCGGGGAAACCCGGAACAGCACATTAGCAGCGGTATCAACTACGAGGATATTGCCGTTTGGTTCCAGAGCGATGCCCACAGGATTCTTGAGTGGATCCCCTTGGACCAGAGCTGTGACTTTCCCAT
Source organism: Acidimicrobiia bacterium (assembly GCA_016871215.1). Taxonomy (GTDB): domain Bacteria; phylum Acidobacteriota; class Terriglobia; order Versatilivoradales; family Versatilivoraceae; genus VFZK01. Next base: position 13,155 of record VFZK01000027.1, read on the forward strand.
CGGGAGTAACCCGCCACAGGGCTCTGGCGTAGCCATCGCTAACGACGTAACCCTGCCGATCCACAAGCACATGATGCGGGTAACCCTCAAGACTTTTCGGAGCCAAGGCCCCCCTCACAATGGGCGTGACCTTCCCTTGAGAACTCACCCGGACCAGTTGATCTGCACCTCGTGAAACGACCACAAAACTTCCGTCGCGATCCCGAGCAATCCCAACAGGCGTAGCTATTTGAGCCAATTCCACCGGGTTCCCTCCCGACGGAGGAAGCCTCAATACGGCTCCCAAGCCCGGGTCGGCTATGATCAGATTACCTTCCGAATCCGTCGTGATGCCCTGTGGCTGTGCCAGCTTACCCCCATAGCGTGCTTGTGGATCGAAAGATTTGGCGCTGGGCCCGCTGTCTTGGCTGTCAAGCTTCTCACCTGTGAGCGGGCTCAGCTTCGTTCCATCCGGAGAGATTCGCCACACATCCGCTGTCCCAACATCGCAAATGAAGAGAGTCCCGGTACTATCTTCGACCAGAGCCTTGGGTCTGTATAGTGGGGTACCCGACTTCTTACTGCCTTGGTAAACGACACCCAGCTTTCCCCCTTCGCCGACTCTGAAGATTGCCGGAGCCTGCTGGTCAATGAGATAGATCGTTCCCCGGGTCCCCACGGCGACGCCGCTCAGGTACTCGGGCTTTGGTGTAGTTTGAGCGACCGCAATCAGCTCAACACCCACCGTCAATAGACTGAGACAAAGGAAGCTCCGAAGCAGGGGACTCAAGAGCCATCTTTGCGAGCTCAAAAACAATGGCATTTTGGCCATGGTTATACCTCTCCGGTGCGAGATGGGGTTTCAGCTAATTCAGATCACTCCGATTTCAGTTCGTTCTGAAGCTTACAGTCTCAGTTTGGACTGCTGCCCTTCGGTCGGAACGGTGACCGATCGTTCCTCTTCGATGTTTCGAACTTCCTCTTCGATTGTAGATCTGAGCTCATGGGAAGCCTTGCGAAATTCGGCCAGTCCTTTGCCCAAAGATTTCCCTAACTCCGGGAGTTTTCGTGGCCCAAAAACGATCAAAGCCACTACGAAGATAATGATTAATTCCGGCATGCCCACTGATCCCATTTTGTCCTCCAGCAAAAGGCTCTTCTTAGTCTTCCTTCGGGTTGGTTTCCTGCAAATCCTTTTCTTCTTTTCTCATGGCTTTCTTAAAATTCTTGATGCCTTCTCCAATGCCTTTTCCCACTTCTGGCAGCCTCTTGGCGCCAAAAAGGAAAAAAACAATCGCTAACAGGACCAGAAGTTCGGGAAGTCCAATCTTGCCGATCATGTCTTCCTCCTTAGCTCTGCAGACTGTAAGAATCTCCAGAGTCAAAACTAATTCGACCAAACATCTATCTGAGATAAAAAGGGAAGCCCAAGCCGTCACTTGATCTGTAGGATCGCTTTGCTAATTCCCACATTGCCACTGGAGTCATAGACTCTCAAGGCCAGTGCGTGTTCCCCTGCTTGCAAAGATTCCAAGTTAATTTCGAACTCTTCGGTCTTCGAATCGATAATTCCATCTTTCGAGAATACAGGCTCCCATTCCCTTCCATCTATAGAGAGTTCTGCTTTGCGTAAGGCCGAAACAGAATCAACGGCCTTGAATTTCACCTCTGCCGATTTTTTCTCGATTCCTTGACTTAAAACCCGAACCTGCGGAGGAGTATTATCGATGTCGAAAACGGCGCTTCTTAGCTCTCCCGTGAGCGAAGCAGATCGGGGATTGGAAGGTGAATCACTGGCCACAACCCGAATCGGGTATTGTCCATCTGGCAATGTGTCTGCTTCCACGGTGAAGAATTTCTCTTCGGCCTTCTTCTTCAGCAGTCGCCACTCTGACTCGTTTTCGCCTCGGAAATAAACGGAATAGACCAGATCGTCACCATTCGCATCCTCCGCTTCCCACGAAAACCACTGGGCGCCTTTCTGAAAGATACGCCGAGGCGGAACGGCGGCCGAACCGGTTTGCGGAATGGCATCACTCGCCCCGGAAGCTTGCGCCGATCCATGGTCGACCAGCCACGAACCGGCTGTCGAAAGCCGTGGCGTGCGCTGGTAGGCGACTCCTGGTGGCAAGATGTTGATTGACTTCACCACGGGTACCAGATTTTGTTGCAGGTAGGGTAGAGACACCTGCTCCAGGTTCGGAGAGGTCTGATTCGTAGTGGTGAAGGCCACTTTGTACTGAATGTAACGGGCTCGCGGGCTCTGGATGGCTTCTCCGTCTGGCACGCTGTAGGCCCTGGACCAATCACTCCAGGATTTGTCAGGTTTCTTGGTATTGCCGGAGCGCGTGTAGAGTTTCAAGTCAGTTCCTGAAGGTACCGCTGCACGCCAATGAATGCTTCCCCAGGAAGAAACGCCTTGAGTGTCTTTGACCTCCGACTCATACATTCCTTGCGTATTGAGTGAGTTACTAAGACGATAAATCTTGGCCAAATTACTGGTGCAGGCAAACGTATCGTCTCCGGCAGGGATGAGTCTGGTCGTCTGTTCTTCGGTGGTCTCCAAAAGCAAGTTGAACTTCTTGTCCTGCTGCAGAAGATAGATCCTGCCCTTACCGCCCGTTGAGAAGAGGACATTACCATCCGGTCGAACGTAGAGGCCGTAGACCGTTTCCGTGTTGGACGACCAAAACGTTTCCACGCTGTTGTCTTTGGCGATGCGATAAATTCCGCTTTTCTGGCCGCCGGAGTCCCGACGCAAGCCTGTCCCAGAGGGCACCTTGGCGGCGGGGGTTCCCTCCATAGCCCGTTTTTTGTCGCTACTTCCCGAAAGCGAAACAGCGATGTTGACGTTATCGCCCGAAACCACTTCGGGTCCCGAACTCTTGGGTTCCGGTCCCGATACCGCCCCTCCTCCATCGATTGCTACGAAGTAGATGTTCCCTTTGGCATCGATCTGAATCCTGTGAACCTCCCGCATGGAAGAATCGTAGAGAACGAACGGTTTCCCGTCAGCAGAGATGCGATAAACATAGCCGTCGGGATCGCTTCCCGCGAGGACGTTACCGGACGCGTCAATCGCCAGGCAGATGATGTTGGATTGCCCGCTATCGTAAAAGGTATCGCCCTTACCCTCTCTGTTTATCTTATAGATCCTTCCTTTGTTCCCAGTCGCCGCATAAAGATTACCTTTGGCGTCAAAGGTCATATCCCAGATGAACTTGTCTTCCGGGTCGAAAAAGACACTGCCCTTGCCTTCGCCATTGACCTTGTAGATCCTGCCATCCGGCGAGGTTGCCACATACAGCGTCTGATCGCTGTCCAGCGCCAGGGCCAGGACATCGAGTTCCGCGGCATCAAAGAACAATGAAGCCGACCCAGTGGCATCAATCTTGAACACCTTGCCGTCGTGACCGGTCCCAACGAAAAGGTTCTTCTTGCTGTCATAAACCGCTGACCAAATGAGAGCTTGGTCCAAATCAAAAACAGAATCAAAGCGAGGAGATAAGGAGATCTTACCCTCGCTACTCAGCGAGAGGCCCTTCAAGCTTCCCCTCGAAAATTGAACGAAAGAGGAGGTATTCCAAAAAACCGGGCTCACCGCCGAGGACGTGTCAGAGAGAAAGCTAAGACACAAAGCAATAGAGAACGTATGTCTCATCGACGTTCCAGAACGGAGCGAAATACCTTCACGATTTCCTGTTGGCGGTGACTCGAGAATTGCTGCTGCCCGTAGAGCGAAAATCGACCGATGCTGAGCGACGAATTTGGATCATAGGGAAGATTTCGCTGACGAGCGTATGCTTCCATGTCCCGGTCTGATCTCTCCCGTTCGCGAATTGAAATGAATTCGTAGAGCTCCACTCCCTTGTCTGGCTCATCCGGAAAAGGAAAGAATCGAACTCCACGTTCGGCCCCGGCATGCTTCCAACCATGCCATCCGGATTCCTGTTTTTGGAAAAGACCTTTGTTCTGGTATGCATACACAAAGTCTTGCAGCTGCAGATCTGAAAACTCATCTTGCTGTTGGCATCCGGCAAGGAGGACGAAGAACACCCATGGCAACAGATTCGCCCGGCCGATTTCTTTATGAGTCAAATCGACGAAACGATGCGATCTAAACTTACCATTGACGAGCATTTCCGTCCCGATGCTTGCTTTTGCGCGACTCAAATCCCGTGCTCATGCCCTTGTACCGCTCCGGGGTCCTCGTCGAGTGCCCTGCCAGGGAATAGAAGATAGAGTGCCGGCAGAAGAAACAGGGTCAACGTGGTCGCTGATACAAGACCGCCGATGACTACCATGGCCAATGGTTTTTGTACCTCGGAACCGATGCCACTGGACAGCGAGATTGGAAGGAAGCCGAGGATCGCCAGCACCGCAGTCATGGACACAGATCGAAGTCGAACGACTGAACCCTCAAGTGCCGCTTGTCGCGCAGGCATCCCAGTCGCGCGAAGCTGGTGGAAGTAGCTGATCATGACGACACCGTTCAAAACTGCCACCCCGAAGAGAGCGATGAAGCCGATTGCCGCGGAAACGCTCAGTGGGGTGCTTGTGAGAAACAGCGCTAGAATGCCTCCAATCAGCGCGAAAGGCACATTGAGAAGGATCAAGACAGCGTCCTTTACAGACTTGAACGTGTCGAAGAGCAGAAGAAAAATCAGAAACACTGTGGCCGGAACAATGATCGCCAGCCTGCTCATGGCGCGTTGCTGGTTTTCAAACTCGCCGCTCCACTCCACCCTGTACCCATAGGGCATTTGAACGCTGTTTACGCCTTGCTGCATATCGGCTACCACACTACCCATGTCCCGGCCCCGAATGAACACCGACACGGCGACGACCCGACTTCCGTTTTCCCGGCTGATATTGACGCTCCCGTCGCGGACGGCGATTTCGGCAACCTGAGAAAGCGGGACGTGGTTGCCATCCGGCGTGTCCACTAAAATGCTGCGAATTGCGTCAGCATCTTTCCTTTGCTCTTCCTTGAGCCGGACAACCAATTCGAACCGGCTCTCGCCCTCCCAGACTTCGGTAGCCGCCTTCCCCCGAAGCCCCATCTCAATGACGTCCTGGATGTCATTGACTGCCAGGCCAAAGCGAGCGGCCTTTTCTCGATCCACTCGTATTTGCAGTTGGGGGACAGTTCCGGAGCGGTCGACAGCCGCATACGCTACGCCGTCTACTTTCGAGACTCTCTGTAGAACTGCCGTGGCTTTCTCGCGAAGCACCTTCATGTCTTGGCCGAAGATCTTCACGACAACCTGGCCGTCGATTTGCGAGATGCTTTCCAAAACGTTATCACGAATATACTGGGAGAAGTTCGCCTTCAGTCCGGGAATGGTGGACTGGACGGCCTGATCCATTTCTTCGATTAGCTGTCGCTTGGTCAATCCTCCTCTCCAGTCCTTCCGGTCCTTGAGTTCGACGAGGAACTCGATCATGCTGGTCATCTTTGGATCCGTACCGTCATCTGGGCGGCCTGATTGGGAATAGACAAATTTGACTTCGGGGGACCTTCGAAGGATCTGCCGAACCTGCGTGCAGATTTTCTGGCTCTGGGTTAACGAGACACTCGGGTCAAGAACCGCGCCCACCCAGATGTTGCCTTCATCCAGCTCGGGAAGGAACTCGGTTCCAAGCTTAGGGAATACGGCCATACTCGCAGCAAATGCTGCCAATGCGACGAACGCGACCGTCTTCGGCACACGGAGCACGGCGCTGAGGGCCGGCCGATAGACTCGTTGCAGGAGGCGAACGACAATCGTATCGTGTTCTCCAACGCCCTTCCGAAGCAGCAGAAAGCTTAGCAGCGGGATCAGGGTCAGGGAAAACAGCAACGAACCGACGAGCGCGGAGACCACGGTGTAGGCCATCGGCTCGAAAATTCGGCCTTCGTGACGCTGCAACGTGAAGATCGGGATGTGTGCCACGATGATGATTAACATCGAGAAAAACGTTGGACGCCCAACCTGCGCCGTCGCCTCTAGAATCGCGGCGCGCAGCGAATCGGGCGTGTGGCGTTCATGTTTGGCCGAGAGCCGCCGGTAGATGTTCTCCGCCACAATCACACCGCCGTCAACGAGGATCCCAAAATCAAGCGCGCCCAAGGACAACAGATTCGCGGATATGCCGCGAAGCTTCAGCCCGATGAAAGTACCTAGCATCGCGAGTGGGATGATGAGCGTGACAATGGCCGCCAGCCGAAGGTTACCCAAGAAAACGTAGAGGACGCTGCCGACCAGCAGTGCTCCGATCATCAAGTTATGAGACACCGTGTTCAGGGTAGTGTCGATCAGCCACTGCCGGTCATAAAACGCGTCGATCTTGACATCTTTTGGAAGAATTGATTCGTTGAGAACTCGAACTCTTTCCTTGATGGCATTCAGGACTTCCGTTGGGTTGGTTCCCTTGCGCATCGATACTAACCCGACAACGATCTCAGAGTCGTCATCCATTCCCGCCGAGCCTTGGCGCGGCAGTGCGCCGAAATCTACAGTAGCGAGATCGCGGATAAGGATTGGTGTCCCCTTGCGTGCTTCGACAACGGTGTGCTCGATGTCACGGACTGAGTTGATCATGCCGAGACCTCGGATCAAGTACTGCTGCTCCCCGCGTTCGACATAGCTTCCCCCCGTGTTCAAGTTGCCGCGTTCAAGAGCCTCGAAGATTCGTTTCATCGGCACGTCGTACGATCTCGCCTTGGCTAGATCGAGTTGCACTTCGTACTGCTTGACGAACCCTCCACGCGTGACGACTTCGGCTACTCCCGGCACCATCCGTAACTGGCGGGAAATTACCCAGTCCTGAATTGAGCGGAGCTCCATCAGACTCCGTCCCTCGCCGCGAATCCTGTATCGATAGATTTCTCCGATGGGCGTCGACAGTGGAACCAGCTGCGGTTCAGCACCCTCCGGCAGTTCCACAGTCCGGAGACGTTCGATCACCTGCTGGCGCGCGAAGTAATCGTCTGTGCCATCGTCGAAGGTAATGATCAGGAAAGAGAGGCCAAACTGCGTGTGCGCAAAGAGACGCACCGCATTCGGAATCCCGCTGAGACCGATTTCGAGCGGAATCGTCACCTGACGCTCCACTTCTTCGGGAGCCTGGCCGGTGTACAAGGTGATCACGGTCACTTGAACGTCGGTCACGTCCGGAAACGCTTCGATCGGCAAGGTCCGAAAGGCGGCTACGCCAGCCACGATGAATATGACTGTCACCAGCAGGAAGAACAGCGGCTGCCGCAATGCGAAGGCAACGACTTTCTGGATCATCGCTATTGGCCAATCCTCTCGAGTTGTCGTACCAGCAGGACACCTTCGGCAACAACCGTCTCCCCGGCGCGCAATCCACTCGTGACCCGGACCTCGCTTCCGCCTTCCGCGGTGAGCTCGATTTGGCGTCGCCGTATTTGATTCTTAGGCTCTTGCACATAAACGTAGTTAGACCCCTCGTCAGTGAACACGGCCGGAGCTGGAACAGTGATGGTGCGCTCGGAGTCGGCCAGATACAGCGACACAGAGGCAAACATCTCCGGTTTGAGCCGGCGTTCGGCATTGGACACCAGGAAACGCACCTTGACCGTCCGGGTCTCCGAATCAACTACGTCGTGAAGACGGGCGACTCGTGCCGTGAACTTCCGGTCCGGGTATGCGGTGGTGGTGACGTCTGCCCAGAGACCAGGTCGAACGAATCGAATGTCGCGCTCGAAGACCTCTGCCAGGACCCAAACCGTGGAAAGATCTGCGATCGTGAGCAGGGAACCCGATTCTGGCTGCACAATCTGTCCCCCTGTGACGATCCGTTCCACAATGGTCCCTGAAATCGGGCTGTGGATTTGTATTGGTGTATTCAAGCCGTCGAATCCCTCTCCCGGCGGCGGATTGAGACCAAACATTCTGAGCGACTCTGCGACGCGGGCAAGTTTCGCCGTGTTCTTGGCCACCTCGCTATCGGCCTGCTGAAGGGAAATCCGGGAGGTGGCCTGGTGTTCGAACAGGTCCTGCGTCATCGTAAGGGTCTTCTCGGCAAGATCCAGATCGCGGCGGTTCTCCATGTATTCCGTCATCAACTGGGCTACTTCCCGGCTGCGCAGCGAGAACAACACTTCACCCTTGGCGACAGAATCCCCGAGACGAACACGCAAATCCACAATCTGGCCTGCCACAGGAGCGAGAACCTGTGCGGTCTGGTCTTCGTTGAATTGCACCTTGCCTGTAACAACGAGATTTCGCGGGAGACTCTGTTCGGAAACCTGTTGCCACTTCAATTTTTTGAGAACTTCTGGATCTAGCCTCATGCCTTCAGAGGCCGTTTCGTTGGGGCCCCGATCCTTCTCGCCGGCAGCTTGGGGTTCACCGCCCCGGTTGCCGCACGCCAACATGAAGCATGCCAAACACAGAAGAAGATAGCTGCGATATGCGCTGATACGAGTCACTGCAGGACCTCCTTGCTAATAGTGGCGTTTAGCTGAGTCACCGCACGGCGATATGACGCTTGTGCCTCTTGGTAACTTTGCATGGTTTCGTTGAAGGCTCGCTGTGCATCCAGAAAGTCAATAAGGGATGAGGCGCCACTCCGATAGACGTAAGCCGAGGTGTCGCGCGCCTGTTCTGCCGGCTTTATGAGATCGCGCTCAATGCTCTCGACCAACTCGCGGGCCGAACGAAACTCTTCGTAAGCGGCCTTAACTTCGGTTTGAACTTGAGACCTCAGTGCTTGCATTTGACGCAGGAGTTGCTCTTGCTCGGCGCGCACGCGGGCGATTTCACCTTGATTCCGGTTGTAGAACGGAAGTGGCACACTGAAGAAAAAACCCAGGGAATTGCCCTTCCCATTAATCCCTTGCTGTCTGCGATACTCCGCCCCCCAGGTATAGTCCACCTTGCCTTGAGCCAATTGCAGCCTCAGCTCTGCCTGCGAGCGCGCCTGTGTAAGCTGGAGAACATGAAGGTCGGGCCTGTTTGCCAGCCCGGTAGCCTGCAAGGATGTCAATTCCAGAGCAACGCGGTGTAGGGGGGGCTTTCAATTCATCAAGAAGATCAAAATCATCCATGAGCATCTTGCGTCCCAGCAGGTTTTGCAGCTTGGTTTTGGTTGTGAGCAGGGTGAGCTCAGCCTGTTTGACGTTTCTCCGGAACTGCAGCATGGCTACCTGCGAGCGCGTCAGTTCGAGTGGTGCAATGGATCCCGCCTTAACCCTAACCACGTTGGTTTGCACTAAGTCCTCGAACGTCCTGAAATTATCACGGGCCAACGCCAGACCGGCTTTGGCCTCAATCACGTCAATACAGGCAAGGGTCACGTCCAGCTTGAGTTTACGGACTGAATCGACCAGATGAGTCCCGGCAATCTCACGTTCATAGTTGGCCGTATCGATGCGCAGCTGCCGTTTCCCGCCTCGCTCTATAGGCACATCGACTCTCCAACTGATCTCGGGAGGGCCTGCAGCGTTGTCTACGTTGAACCCGGTGCCCAACACGTCGAGGTGATCGCTTCCGAAACTAAAGACGGGATTCGGCTTCAACTTGGCTGTGATTAGCCTGGCCTCTGCAATCGTGAGGTTCAGCTGGTCTGCCAACAGGTTGAGGTTGTTGTGAACTGCCTCTTCGATGGCCTGCTGGATAGTCAACCGCACCGCGGTGCCTTCGTTGAGTCCAGCTTCAGACTGGCTCAGTCCGTGCATTTGCAGTAGCTGGGCTAGCAAGACAAACAGAAATGGTGGGGGCAGTGTTCGCATGAGTCCACAGAAACGCTTGGGACTCTTGGTATGTGACAATGTGTCTGCGGCATTCATTTTGGATTGCATTGATGTTTCATGCATGCGTCGATTAGGTGGGTCTCAACCTTGGCAAAAAACGTATTGAACGTTCTCGACCTCGTCCCGGATTCGCGGACCGTTACAAGGTCATAAAGTTCCTGAGTTTGAGTCATTGGTTTGCGAGTTACTGCCATCACGTGCTTGCCGCGGAGTCGGCTTCCCGCGACCAAGCACAATTAACGGCAGCTCCGTTCGCCATTGCAGCCGCTCACCCGGTTTTGTGTAAAAGCCAATCCGCGCGGTCACGTCGTCCAGACCCGGTCCTTGCGGATCGAGTTCATACAGGGGGAGCGCCTGTTCCTCGTGTGCTGAGTCCACGAATACCAGACTCGCCGTTTTCTCCCGGGAATTTGGTGACGAAACGCCGGGCGTAGATTCCGCCGTTCGAATGCCCCACGAGGATGAACGGCCTTTTCTCGCCAGATGCTTTGAGCCACGCGTGTAGATCGGCAACGACTTCATCAACCGATTGCAGTTGAACCGGCCCCTTGTCGCTGCCACCCAAATTAGCGTGGTCATAACTGCACACTCGCCCGAAGTTCGATACGGCGGGTTGGACCTTTTCCCAATCCTTAGCTGTCCTTCCGCCTGCCGGAACCAATATGACGGTGTGCAAACTCGAGGCCTCACCATTGCAATAAACGGCCAAGCTGCGATCCCCAACGTTGATCATCCGAGGTTGCTGTGCAGATGCCAGACACGGTTTCCACAGAATCAGAGAAATGAGAAGACATCTCCAAGTGCTGCGTTGCATTGATGCTCCTGGTCAAGTAAATGCGGCATTCTGGGCTTAACTCGCTTCTGCTCAGG
>VFZK01000028.1 GCA_016871215.1 Acidimicrobiia bacterium
AGAAAAAAAGAGGGTAGGTTTCCACTACACACCCTTCTGGATAATCACTCGTTGAAAACTTAACCCTTCTGCTTCCCTTGTCCCTCAGCTTTGCTCAAAATAGTTTTTTTCTGGGGAACTTGGGCTAGCAAGGGCTCGACCTCGACTGAAGCACTTACGAGACTTTGACGGGGCCCTGGGCACGGGCTGCAGGGTGAATGTGAGGTGGAGTCTTTCTGGACAGCCCTGCAAAGTATTACGTTCGACGCGCACGATTTCTGCTTGCCCGGGAATGATCGCAGGTTTCTTGTTGGCCTGAAGATCGACCAAGGCACGTCATGCCCGCGAAAGCGGGCATCCCGAACTCAACTCAAAGACCTGCCGGACGTTGACACATCCCTGGGAATGGCCCGCCTGTCTTGACTTTTCAGGCACCGGAGTCTATTCTCGAAAACGTTTTCAAGAAAGGATTCCAGGCCAGTGCTCAAGATCTCCAACACCCTTTCCGGCAAGGTCGAAGAATTCCAACCGCTCGACCCGCAGCAGGTGCGAATCTATACATGCGGTCCTACCGTGTACGACCATGCCCACATCGGAAACTTTCGGACGTTCGTGTTCCAGGATGTTCTCAAGCGCTACCTGCGTTTCAAGGGCTATGCGATCTTCCACGTGATGAACATTACCGACGTGGATGACAAGACCATTCGGAATTCTGGCGCCTCCACTCTGGCCCAGTTGCGGGAGTACACCAGCCGTTATAGCGCTGCGTTCTTTGAAGACTGCGACAAATTACGCATCCTGCGTCCTGACGTTGTCGCTCACGCTACCGAGCACATACCGGAAATGGCTGCGCTGATTCAAACATTGGCCGCCAAGGGATACACGTACCAGAAGGAAGGCTCGACCTACTTCAAGATCGCCCAGTTCAAGGACTACGGCAAATTGTCCAAGCTCGACGCCGAAGGCATCATGGCCGGCGCGCGTGTGGATGTCGATGAATACGGCAAACAGGACGCTCGGGACTTCGTTCTCTGGAAGGCGGCAAAGAATGGTGAACCGCACTGGGAAACCGCGCTGGGTCCGGGACGGCCGGGATGGCACGTGGAGTGTTCGGCCATGAGTATGAAGTACCTCGGCGAGAGCTTCGACCTCCATTGCGGTGCCGTGGACCTGGTTTTCCCGCATCACGAGAACGAGATCGCGCAGAGTGAAGCCGCGACCGAAAAACCGTTTGTGCGTTACTGGATGCACGGAGAACACCTCATCGTGGATGGCGAGAAGATGGCTAAGTCGAAAGGCAACTTCTATACGCTGCGCGATCTGGAGGAAAAGGGCTTCGATCCTTTGGCGGTGCGCTATGCGCTCCAGAGCGTTCCTTACCGCCGCCAGCTGAATTTTACGTTCGATCTTCTGCACCAATCCGGGAAATCGCTGGCGCGCTTGCAGGATTTCAAGCTGCGACTGACGACCGAAAAGCTCAGACCTGGCAGCGGGCCTAAGGCCGGAGAAGCCACAGCGGCGGCCCTCCAGCAGTTTGAAAAAGCGATGGACGACGATCTGAACACGGCCCAGGCACTGGCAGCGGTGTTCGACTGGGTGCGCGACCTGAACACGGAACTGTCCGAAGGCCGGCTGTGCGAAAACGACCGGCAGGCGGCGCTGCGCGCTTTGGAGCAGTTCAACCAAGTCCTCGAATTGTGGAAACCGGCGATCCATGTCAAAGCAGGAGGTGGCAGCATCAAACTCTCGGGCAGTGCCTCAGTAGAATTTCTTTCTGAGGTGGACGAGCAAATCCGAAATCTGATCGAGCAAAGAAGCCAGGCGCGGTCGGCGCGCAACTTTGCCCTCGCCGACCAGCTTCGCGACCGGATATACGAACTCGGCTACATCATCGAGGACACAAAAGAAGGGATTCGTTGGAAGAAGCGGTAGGCTCGAAAGCAGGCGCATGGCTTGATGTGAGCTGGACTGCCTCGCGCTCAGAGCCGATCTGTCACGCGTTTTTGCTCTCATGGGCCAGAACCCTTGGATTCGAATCGTGTCTCCGCTCCCTGGGCCAAAGGCTCAGGCTGTTCTTGCCGTAGACCGCCAGCACGTCTCGCCCTCCTACAGCCGCCCCTATCCGCTTGTGGCTGAAAAAGCGGAAGGGATGGTGGTCACCGACGTCGACGGCAACAGCTTCCTCGATTTTTCCGCGGGCATCGCCTCTTGTTCCACGGGTCGCTGCCACCCGCGTGTTGTCAAAGCGATCCAGGAGCAGTCGGCACAGCTCATTCACCTCTCCGGAACGGATTTCTACTATCCCCAGCTTTCTGCCTTGGCGCAGAAACTCGCTGCGATTGCGCCGGGCTCCAGCGAAAAGAGGGTCTATTTCGGGAACTCGGGAACCGAAGCGATCGAGGCGGCGTTGAAGCTCGCTCGCTACGCGACAGGCCGGCACAAGTTCATCGCGTTCTATGGCTCATTCCATGGGCGAACCTTGGGCGCTTTGTCGTTGACGGCTTCGAAACCGGTGCAGCGCAGGGGATTCGGGCCCCTGCTGGAGGGCGTCACGCATGTTCCGTACCCGTATTGCTATCGCTGTCCCAATCGGCCGGCGGAAGGAGGCTGCCATCCGGCCTGCCTGCGAGTGATCGAGGAGCAGCTGTTCAAAACCACTCTCAGCCCCGACGAAGTGGCCGCGATTGTTTTCGAACCTATTCAGGGCGAAGGCGGCTACATCGTGCCGCCGCCTGAGTTCTTTCAGGAGCTGAAACAGCTCTCTGCACGGTACGGCATCCTTCTGATCGCCGATGAAGTGCAGTCGGGCATGGGCCGGACTGGGAAGATGTTTGCCGTCGAGCATTTCGGCATCGAGCCGGACATCATCGCCGTCGCCAAAGGCATCGCTTCCGGCTTGCCTCTGGGGGCCATCGTGGCACGGGCTGAGCTGATGTACTGGCCGCCAGGTTCGCACGCCTCGACGTTCGGCGGCAATCCGGTCAGCTGCGCTGCCGCGTTGGAAACCATTCGTCTGATCGAAGAGGAACTGATGCAGAACGCGGCCGAAACAGGCCGTTATCTTTTGGAGTCTGTACGCAAGCTGATGACGCGCTGCTCGGCGATCGGCGACGTGCGCGGGCTCGGCCTGATGATGGGCATCGAACTGGTCAAGGACCGTGCCAGCAAGGAGAAGGCCGGCGCCTGGCGCGACCTGGCTGTCCAGCGTTGCTTCGAGAAAGGTCTGCTCATCCTGGGATGCGGAGAGAATACTCTCCGCCTGATGCCTCCGCTCATTGTCAACCGTGCACAGGCCGATGTCGCGGTGGAGATCCTCGAGGACGTGTTGTCGACAATTCCCAGGCCGTAGCTGGGAAGCGATGAGAGATTAGCTGTAGCGGCGGTCTGTGACCGCCGATCTCGTGTCCCTTCAACAGCAGGGTCGGCGCTCATCGAGCGCCTCTGCGGTGTGTTCCAGAAAACGGAACGCACCCTAGAGTGCCGGTTCGCACAGTCGCAAGGGTTCGTAGTGTCGCACGTCAGTGCGACCCGGCTCTGGCCGAAGGCTAGAGTTTGGACGTTTTGCAAAGTATGAGGTTGACGAGGAGATGCACCGCTATTGCTCTTGGAACAGACCAATCTCCAGCTTCGTCGTCAATGATTAGCATTGAAGCAACGAAGCGGCAGATGGCGAACGTGGGAGCGGACCTCAGGGCCGCGACTATTGCTGAATGGGAGATTGCGGCCGCCGTCCGTAGGCTGGCTCCCACATTCAAACGTTCAATCTCCCGGCTCTGGCCGACCGCCAGAGTTGGCTTGGCTCCCGCCGAGCTGCAGAGTAGTTCCCACAGTAGAGACTCGCGGGGCGACGGCTCGCCAGGAGACTCGCCCTCCCAATTTTTTCGGTACTCACTTTAGCAGCCTGGATCTCTCAGCAGATCTTCCTGGAGCAGTTGCATGTCCTGGGCATTGCTAAAACGGCTTTACTCTCGCCTGGGCTCTCCGCTGGACCGCAGTAGTCGCAGCGCTCTGGAAGGCCAGAAGCGTGCTCCCAACAAACAGAAAGGTACGGACGGAGAACTTTGCGCCTACCACTATCTTCGGCATCACGGCTACAAAATCGTCGCTCGAAACTATCGCAAGCGCTTTGGTGAAGTGGATCTCATCGGCTGGGATGGCGACACACTCGCGTTCATCGAGGTGAAGACTCGGACGGATCATTCGCGAGGCCGGCCTGAGGACGCGGTGCACCGCAGCAAACAGAAACAGATCTGCCGTGTGGCACGGGAGTACAGAATCCGCAATCGCCTTCAGGAAACGAATTTTCGCTTCGATGTTGTCAGCGTCGAAGTAAACGGCCCACAGGAACGCGTGGAACTGCTCAAAGGCGCCTTTGGAGACCAGCGATGGTAGCGCAACATTCGCACTGAACCACAATCAGGCCGAACGAGGTCTCAAGCGTCCGACCAGGTCTAGTGCTGGGAAGGCCGTGGCGCCAGCCGCATCGCGCACTACCCGTCCATCGGGTGCTTCCAATGTCTCGTGCGGTCAGAGGTTGGCTACGACCACCGCAGTGATCCCCAAGAAAAAGATGCCACAAGCAAGAACTCCGGCGCTGATGAACCAGCTGCACTGCAGTTCGCGAGGTAGCAACGTGCGATTGACGTAGACCGTGTGCAATGCCGTCGCTCCCAACGCGACGTTCATCAGAACGGAACCGAGCTTCGCCAGCTGAAGCGGATTGAAGAACCAGAGAGCGAACAGCCCCCAGACTCCATAAAGCACCATGATTCCATAATACAGGTACTTGACCTGGTGGCCTTCCATCTTCCGCGTTCTGGAGTTCGTGACCCAAATGATATCGGTCCAGCGCCGGGCAATTTGGTCGACCGAGTGAATCTGGTTAGGTGCGAGGATCAGGAAACTGACCACCAAGACCAGGGGCCACAAGACGGATCCGAACTCGGGGAGCCTGGCGGCCATCCCTTCAGCCACCATCGCGCCGACGCGGTTGCCCGAAACTGGGGCATTTCGAACAAACTCCAAAGAAATCATGCAGGGTAGCGCCATGCCGATGAAACAACACACGGTCCAGATGGCTTGGTCCCTCAGGATGTGGCGCAGCCAACCACGCCATCGTCGCAGGCTTTCATCGTTCACATGGAACACGCGTCCGACATGAGACAGTCTGATGGATCTGCCGCCGACCGCGCTTGGAATGGCGCCGACATGGAGTCCCATCCCCCAACCCTTGTCTCTTGCGTAGTTGGAGTACAGAGAGTTGGTTAGCCCTCCCGCCCCAGCGATAGCGGCGAAAGCGGCCAGCATGGCCCAGTCTAGAGGTGGCAGCTGCTGGTGCTCTGCCCAGTAACTCAAAAGATCGGCGCGCTCGACCCCCCGGCCATCGACCAGTTTCGTGATTCTCGCTTTGACCACGGCGTCGGGAATCGCTTCGAGCGATTCGTAACGGCGCTCGCCCTGGGCATCTACGAGGGAAATGCCTTCGAGCTTCCAGGTCTGGTCGGGATTGGTCTTGCCTTGCAGTCGCAACGTCGTGTGCCCATCGTGAAGCTCCACAAAGAACCCGCCTTGCCGCACGATCTCCTCTGCGCGGGCAGCCAGACGAGACTGAATCTCGGTGAAGCCGGCGCGCATGGCCTCGGTGGGTCCGTAGGCTTGAACCGTTCCGGATCGGTTGGCCACGAATTCTGCGACGAGCATCTGGCCTTTTTCCAGAGAGCCTTTCACGGTGTACCGATCGGGCCCGTTCCGCTCAGTCAAGGTGAAATGGCGGCCATCGATCACCGTTTCGGCACGCAGCGGAATAGCTCCCATCCGGTGAAAACTGGTCACTACTTCCCACACATTCCGGCCGGAGATCATGAAGACGGTGACAAACGCAAAAAAGAGCAGAATGACAATGAGCTTGAACGTCATGATCCTCTCGATCATCCGATAGATCTTGCCTCCGAAAATCAAAGGAACAAAAGCTGCCAGGAAAATGACGTAGCCAAAAAACTTGACCAGCCCGACTTCCGACAACTCCAGTTCTCCCCAGTTGAGCACGATTCCTCCGCCTGGCAGATGTCCGAGCAGGGAAGCCACCAGCGGCACAGCCGCATTGGAAGCCATAAAGGGCCAAATCGAAGCGAACTCGAGCGCGAGAAACAGAAAGATCCAAAGCTTCGGTCCCGGTTTCGTGCGGCAGAAGCCGACATGAATGGGTTCTCCACAATAAAGGGCGTAGCGCATCACCTCAATGTTGTAGAACGCCTGGAAGACAATGCTCAACGTTGCCAGCCACAGTACGGTGGCTCCATATTGCGCGTTAACGGCCGGTCCAAACAGCCATTCGCCCGCTCCAATCGAGGCGCCAGCCAGCAGGAGGCCCGGCCCAACCAGCGACTTGGCCAACCGCCAGCCAAAAACCGGAGCTTCCGGCAGTTCGCCGACGGTCCATGGGCTCAATGCGCCCCCCGCAACCGTTTCGTGGATCGCTTCGGGCTGGCTGGTTTTCATCACGCTCCCCTCCAACAAGTTCTCTGCGTTTTCCATCCACTCAAGCCTTACAGCGTGACAGGCCTGCCCTCGCGCGCCGACTGAGCCAAAGCGTTGATCGCGGCCACGTTGTTCCGGCTGTCAGCCAGGGAGACGACGGGAGCCGCGCCATTCAAGACAGACGCCGCCATCGAGTCCACCTCATCCCGATAGCCATTCATGTCCTCGTAAGTTTTCCAATCCATCGTCTCCTGCCGCAAGCCGTCCCCGAAAGTCGACTTCTCTCCTTGGCTTCGCAAACAGGTCAATTGCAGACGTCCGGTTTTCCCTGGCTGGTTCACCCAGGGCAGATTCAGGTACAGCCGCCCCTCGGTCCCCAAGAGGTCGGCTTCCACGTGCGGGAACGAGTCAAAGCTCGAAAAGAAATGAACCAGAGCGCCGCTGGGAAAACGCATTTGTCCCGAGAAACTGAGATCGACGCCATCATTGCCCGTCGACTGAGAGGCGAAGACTTCGACAGGCTCTGCTTGGAGTGCAGCACGAGCGAAGCTGACACAATAGCTGCCGACATCCCACAGGGAGCCGCCACCCATGTCAGGATCGAACCGAACGTCTCCCGGCCGGCGCAAGGTGAATGTGAAGATCCCTCGAATCAGACGCACCTCGCCAATGATCTTCTGGGCCACGGCTTCGCTGAGCTGGCGCATCTGGGGATGAAAGCGCATCATTGCTGCCTCTTGAATGAGGACATGGTTACGCTCGCTCGCCGCCTTCATGCGATCCACTTCTTCCACCGTCAGCGCCAATGGTTTTTCGCAGAGCACGTGCTTGCCGGCATCGGCGCATTTGATGGACCACTCGGCGTGCAAATGGTTAGGCAGGGAGAGATACACGATGTCAATCTCCGGGTCGGCCAGCAACTCGTCGTAGCTGCCGTAGCCGCGCGGGATCTGCCGGAGGCTGGCGTAAGCCTGAGCTGCTTCACGGCTGCGGCTGGCGACCGCCAGGAGTTCAGAATGCCCTGACTCGCGCAACACCGGTATCAATCGTTCGTTAATGCGCGCCGTGCTCAACAAGCCCCAGCACAATCGGCCGCTCTTCATGTGCATCCTCCTTGGCAAGCTGCAATCACGCTGATGTCAAGCCAGCCGCAGCGTCTTGACCGTTTCCCAACCGCTGCTGTCCCAGGAGCGCTGCATCGCTGCCTGCACCTCCGCTACAGCCAACGCTTCACGAAAACTCGGCTCGCCTGGCTTGCCTTCAGCGATCGCCTTCAGGAAACGGAAGGCTTCGATGGTTTTCAGATCGTCGTAGCTGGTGCCCAGTCCTGGCCCCGGATAGAAGCGTCCGTGGTCGCCGTGCTCAGGCCCCGCAACGATTCTGGCGTACCCCTCGTGGGTTCCAGAGCCCTCGGGCCGATAGAGTTGCAGCTCGTTCTGTCGCTCGAAGTTCCAGCTGAGCGCACCTTCGGTGCCGTTGACTTCAAACGCCATCTCGCATTTTGGACCGAAAATCGCGCGACAGACTTCCAACGAACCCTGGACACCATTCGGGAACCTCACCAGGGCTCCGACGTAATCCTCGTTCGTAACGTCTCCCATGGGATCTCCAGGTTTGCCCATCGAGAAGTGAGTTCCTTCTCCTGGTATGGGCAGCGGGCGGCGAGGAATGAAGGTGTGGCGATTGCTCACCACCGTCTCGATCGGGCCAGCGAACATCAGAGACATATCGATGGCGTGAGACATGATGTCACCAAGAGTGCCTAGTCCGGCCTGGGTTCGGTCGAAGCGCCATGTCAGTTGGCTGAGGGGATTGCTGCCGTACATGGCGAAAAACCGTCCTCGATAGTGCGTGAGCTGTCCGAGCTTTCCCCCTCGCACTAGTTCGAGCGCGTACTGCACCATCGGCGCCCAGCGATAGTTGTAGCCAACTCCACTCTGCACACCTGCTTTTCGCGCCAGCGCTTCGATTTCTGCGGTCTGCTCAGGCGAGAGCCCTACGGGTTTTTCGCAGAACACATGTTTTCGGGCCTCAGTCGCCACTCGAACCATCTCCAGATGACGAAAGTTCGGAGCGGCAATGTTGACGACTTCGACTTCCGGGTTCGCAATCGCCTCCCGCCAATTCGTTGTGGCTTTTTCGAAACCAAACATCGATTGAGCCTGCCGAGCCCTGGAATCGACCTCGTCGGCACAAACGACGAGGCGAGGCCGAAGGCCACTCTCGTGAAATCGATCCTGAAGCTGCCGGTACGCGCGGCTGTGAACCTGCCCCATCCAGCCCATGCCGATAACGCCAATCCCAATCGTTCGAGTCATCTTTGCCTCTCCTCCTTAGAATGGGTCAGAATCCCGATGGCGCCCTTGCGCTATCGGATGCAGTGGTCCGAAGTCCAACTCATGAGCCAGGTTCAGAACGCGGTTGAAGCGAGCCAGCCAGAAATTGCTTCAACACGTTCTCGGTAATGCGCGATACATTGTTGTCATAGCGATTGTGCGACAGGCTGCCGCACCAGGTGATCGATCCCGTGGAGAATACACCACCTTCCCGCGGTGTCTCAAAATACACCATGTCGGCTCGAACATTTGCACCGTGATCGCCGGTCATTAAGCCGGCATTGATCTGTGTGAAGTCTTCGATCACCGGCAGGACGAAGCGGCTATGCCCGGATGAAGATGCCAGCAGAAGGGTGTGTGCCGGCGTGCCGAGCGCATAGTCTAAACGGTCTAATTCATCTCCAGCGGCGCCACCCAATACCAAGCCGAAATCGCCGATAGTTTCGTTGGCCGCGATACCTTCGAAAATGAACGCAGCACGTGGATCGAAACTTCCTGGCTTCCGCGAGTATCCAGGGGCGGCCCCATCCCATCCCATCGCCGTGAAGCCGACGCCGACAAGAGCATTCGGAGGACGCCCTCGAAAGCGCCAATGACCTCCCAATTCACCGGTGGTGCTGTGGTAACACTCGCCATGAGCAGAACTCCAATCTCTCGATCCTGCCATGCCGCGCCGCACTTCCATCACATGAGGTTTGCCGGGGTCGAGGCTGGCAACCCAATAAAAGCCGTTGCCGCCCAAGTACATCAGATGGCCGCCTTCGTCCAGGTATTCTTGCAGCGCATCCAACATGGCGGCCGTAGTGTATTCAGGGTGCGTCCCGGTTAGAACCACGGGGTATTGCTGCAGCAAACCCTTGCCTTCGAAATGCAAGTCTTCATCGGTGAACACGTCGTAGACGAATCCCTTATTCTCCAGCCAGTCGATCAGGTAGAGATCCGCTGCGAAGTGGCGAGGCGCGCCTACCAGCCAATAGCGATAGTTGGGGCGCAGGCCGATGATTGGCCGAAGCCTTGATGAGTAGCAACAGCCGCTCCCATCGCGATGCCGGTCATAGATCGACATGCCAAGCTCTCGATGCGCGGCCAGATCATCATCAAGTGGGTCCAGCCTGAGCTCGCGATCTCGCACGCCTGAGGCGTGGTCGGGCGTAATTTCGATACGCTGATTGGCGTACGCAAGATATGTGAGGCTCGGAAGCAGTACAGCGACCGGAGCTGCAGGTTGTCCCCGTTTAGGCCGGACGACGAAGGGAACGTAGTCTTCTCGATCTGCAGAATTGAGCCGTGCAGCGTAGATGCCGCTTCTGAGCCCCTCAGGCACTTCCCACGCGAAATCGGCCTCCCAGCCGGCGTCTTCAAGGTCATCGTCGTGAAAGTGGATGGCGCCGTATTCGTTCGGGGCTGCCTTCGGGTCGTGGTTACGAGCAGTCCAATTGTGGCCGGTCATGGCCCGAGCCGGCATGTTGATCGCCCGCCCATGCAGACGATGTGGGCCTGAGTCACTAACCCGATGCGAGCCCATATCTGCCGAAAAATCCCACGCTGCAACTACTGCTTCTCTGTCAACTTCAGCCGGAGACAAACCCTGCCGCAGCGATTCCACTTCGGAAGGCGCCAGGGCTCGAGAGAGAATACAGGGGCTATCGATCTTGCCGTTGTAGATCCCCTGGCCCGCGGCTTTTCGCGACCTAGAGATTTGCAGGCTTGCGGCCGCAATCAGCAAGGGCGTGCGATGATGCGATCGGAAGGAACCGCAAGCCGCATGTCGAACGATGGCCGCTGCCGAATCCTCTGGCCAGGCACGTTGTGGAAGCTGGTAAACACTGGCCTCTCGCTTGCTAGCATCGTAGACCGCGGCCACGAAGCACCATTCACGCGGACGCACGGGTTTTCCGGTACAGATTCTTTCGACGTGCCCTGTTCCATCACCAAGCCAGAACTGCAAATCGCCCTGCTCTCCGAGGAAGATGCCGAAACCCGCCTCAACAGCTGACGACCATTGGGCGATCAGCCCTTGCGGCTCGCCTTTTCGGGGCGTCGTGGGGTAGATCCAAGCTTGCAGGGTGATGCTGCTCAGGCGCTCCAGTTCCGGGCTGTCCTCAACAACCACGTAAGACCCGCAGCAGGCGATCTGCCGTCGCCCTGGATAGGTCGGCTCCAACCGTGACTCGACGATCTCTTCTTTGAGGCCAGGTCCGTTGGGATTCGAGTCTGCATGGATCAAGCGCACTAGCGTGACCCGATAGGTCGGCGCGGTCGTGCTGACCATGAAGTGAAGACGCTCGCCCGGGGTGACGCTGAACTTGTCCGTGTAGCCAATGAGTTCAGAATCCATAGAAGCTATACCCAGAAGGGACAGGAAAAGCGCTCCGCTGCTTCACTCCACACACGTCAGTGCCACCGCGGGGAACGTATCAAACTAGTACTATCCGCACGGGAAGCCAAGCGAGCCGCTCTGGAAGACAGGGTCCCGTCAAAGTCGTGAGCCTTCCCTGACGGTCGGGCTTACTGAATAGCCGCATCGACAAAATCAGTAGCCCGCGCGTTAGCAAGGGCTCGACCTCGACTCAAGGACTTACGAGACTTTGACGGGGCCCTGCTCTGGAAGACCGTTTTCAACCACACAACCTGGTTTACGGCCCCAATCGATTGCGCCATTCTTCCCGCTGTCTGGCAGCCAAACGCTTTACGACTTCATCCGCAATCACGCCCACCAGGATCACGGCGCCAATGATGGCGAACTCCAGCTGCGTCGGTACACCCAATAAGGTTATCGAATTGCGGAGTACCTGCATGACGGCGGCGCCGACGACCACGCCCAAGATGGTTCCCTCGCCACCCCGCAGCGAGCATCCTCCCAGAACGGCAGCAGCGATGGCATAGAGCTCGTAGAAGTTCCCAAAATCTGCTGGCTGCGCCGAGTTCACATCCAAGACAAACAACACGCCGCCGAGGCCTCCCAAGAAGCCACAGACGCCATAGGCCAGCAGGGTCATTCGCGCGGTATCGATGCCGCTGTACTGGGCAGCCTGCTCATTGCGACCGAGTGCCAGCAGGTACCTTCCATAGATAGTGTAGTTCAGGAAGACACCGGCGATTGCGGCCACCGCCAGCAGGAAGAAGCATGGGGCTGGAATGGCAAACCCATCAAAGAAGGGCAGAGAGATTTTGCCGGTGGCCAACTTTCGCAGGGTCTCGTACGAAGTTCCAAAGCCCTGCGTCTGATCGCGCGTCAGCCCGCGAGCCGCGCCTCGATATAGCAGCAGCCCGCACAGCGTGACGACAAAGGGCTGAATTCTCAACTTCGTCACCAGGAGGCCGTGAAACAGCCCGATGCCTGCCGACAACCCGAGCACCGCCAACAGAGCGCCGCTCACAGGCCATCCTTGGGTAGACAGCAACCAGGGGAGCGAACAGCCGGCGATGCACACCATCGAGCCAATGGACAAATCGATGCCACTGGTCATGATGACGAACGCTGCGCCAATGCTAATGATTCCGAACAAGGCGCTGCGGCGGATAAGATTCTCGATGTTGTAACCAGTCAAAAAGCGGTCAGTCAGCAAGGCCGTTAGCAGACAGATGAAGAACAACAGCAGAACGATGCCTAAAGCCTTCTTCATTCGAACCACCGCTTGAGGTGCCTTCGGACGGGAGCGTTGCGAGAGAACCGCAACTCAACCCGATTCGGAATCCAGCCGGGATTCCCTCTTTCGCGGGCATCTGGAGTTTGGACACTTGAATGTGGGGTGAACGCATGCGTTCCCCCTCCGGACGGCGACCAGAATCCTCGTCCAGCAACGGTCGCGGCCCAGAGGTCCGCTCCCACATTCGCCATCTGCCGCTTCGTTGCTCGGTTCCAACTCATTGGCGGCGAGACGGGGAATTTGGCTCTCTTCGAGAGCAAAAAGCAATAGCGATGCATCTCCTGGTCAACCTCATACTTTGAACAATGTCGAATCTCCAGATGCCCGCTTTCGCGGGAATGCCGAACCTGTACGCCGGACGTGAGTTCCTACCGCCGCTCTGGCCCTGCGGCTCTTCGGGATTTGCTAAGCTTCGGCCAGGCTTTGCCCTGTGGCGAGCCCCATGATGACTTCTTCATCGAGCTCGTTGCGCGCAAGCTCACCGGCGATGCACCCCTCGTGCATGACCAGCACGCGATCCGACATTCCCAGGATCTCTTCCATGTCGCTGCTGGCCATCAAGATTGCGGCGCCGCGCCGCGCGAGTTCCTCCATGAGGCGGTAAATTTCTTCCTTGGCCCCGACGTCGATGCCACGCGTCGGCTCGTCCAGAAGGAACAAGCGAGGTTCGGTGGCCAGCCATTTCCCGAGTACGACCTTTTGCTGATTGCCACCCGACAGCGTCTCTGCGATCTGGCGGTCGCCAGTCGCCTTGATGGCCAGCCGACCAAGCATTTCAGCAGCGAGCGCCTTCTCTCGCGAACGGTCGAGCAGGCCGGCGTGCTGCTGCCGCCTCAAGCTTGGCAGGCTTAGGTTCTCCCGAATGGCCATCCGGAGGATCAGTCCAAGATGCTGGCGGTCTTCAGGAACGAGAGAAATGCCGGCCGCGATCGCAGTCTGAGGGCTGCTCATCCGGATCGGTTGCCCCGCCACACGAATGGTTCCCGCGAGCGGTGGCGTGACTCCGAAGAGAGTCCGCAACAGCTCTGTCCGCCCAGAGCCGACCAGGCCAGCTAACCCCACGATCTCTCCGGTGCGTACGACGAAACTGAGAGAGGTGCCCGGAAAGGCCGGCACTCTGAGGTTGTCCACTTGGAGCGCAAGCTCACCTGGCGGGTGGGGCTCATGGCGATAGAACTGCATCGCATCCCGCCCCACCATCAAACGCACCATTCGGTCGTGCTCGATTTCTTCTCGGGCCAGCTCGCCGGCGTTCTTGCCGTCGCGAAGCGCGACCACACGATCCGCGATCGCTTTGACCTCGCCCAGCCGGTGGGAAACATAGAGAATACTGACGCCACCGGCCTTGAGTTCCCGCACGACCCGAAAGAGCTGTTCGGTTTCCACCTGGGAGAGGCTGGAGCTGGGCTCGTCCATGATCAAGACTCGAGCCTTCACCGACAAGGCCCGTGCGATTTCGACCATCTGCCTTTGGCCGGTCGACAGCGCACCGACACGAACGGCAGGCGAGAGGTTCAACCCAACTCTCCGCAGGACTGCTTGCGACTCCCGGCGGATGCGGTCTCGGTCAACGAACCCGGCACGATGCGGTTCGCGTCCCAGGAAGATGTTGGCTCCGATGTCCAGATTGTCGCAAAGGCTCAGCTCCTGGAAGATCGTTGCGATCCCCAATTGCACGGCCGTCTTGGCCGATTCCATCCTGACGGGTGTCCCATCGAGCCGAATCTCGCCCCCATCGGGTTGTTCCACGCCAGAGAGGATCTTGATCAATGTGCTCTTGCCTGCTCCGTTTTCGCCGATGACGGCCAGCACCTCGGCGTGACGCAGTTGCAAGCTGGCGCGATCGAGAGCTTGGACTCCCAGATAGCGCTTGCTGGCGTCGCAGACTTCGAGCAAACAAGATTCGGTCGCCGGTGGCATGCGGATTCCTGGCAACTCACGCAGGACTAGGCAGCAGAACAGGATCCTGTCAAAGTTTCCTGGGTCCTCGAGTCGAGATCGAACCCTGGCTCGCAGCGGGCTGCCGATCTGGCTTAGGCGCTGTTCAGCGACCCGGCCTAAACGAGGTTGACGACTTTGACGAAACTCAGAGGAGCTGGCCTTGGGCCTACGAACCGTTGCTCTGAGCCATCTGCTGCTTTAACTCGTTCCAGAAAACATCGACATTGTTTCTTAGGATCTTCCGTGCGGGAATGTCGAGAAAGCCGTCCTTGGGCAGCACCGCCCGATCGCCCCGCACCAGACCCGCCAGAATCTGAACCGAGCGGCGGCCGTATTCGAACGGGTTCTGTACCACTGTGCCGTAAATGTGCCCGTCTTTGATGGCTTGAAGCGTCTCTTCAGGTTCATCGAAGGCGACGATCTTCACCTTTCCCAACTTACCTGCCTGCTTTAACACATCCACGCAGAGTGGCGGGTTGTAGGCGAAAAGTCCCACCATGCAACCCAGGTCTGGATGGCGGGCAATCGTGTCTTCGGCGTTCGCTTTGGCCTTGGCGCGATCGAATTGGTCGGTCAGCGTGCCCAGGATGTTGTAACGACCATTGTTCAGAATGGACTCAGGCGGATCGTAGCGCTCGGCGTCGTGAGAGCGGTCCAGCAACTCGTCGATCAATCCCTGGCGCCGCCGCCGGGCATTGTCCTGCTCCAGGCGCCCGATGAAGATCATCACGGTGCCGCCGCCGGGCATCGCCTCTTTCACCAGTTCCCCACACATGCGTCCTGCCTTGTAGTTGTCCATGCCGACGTAGCAGAGCCGGCGGGTGCCGGGTGCGTCGGAGTCGTGCGTAATGAGGACAGCTTGCCTTGCGGCGTCGTTGATCTGCTGTGCCTGATTTACCGGGTCGATCGGGCTGATCGCGATTCCGTCGATGCCGCGAACGAGCAAATCTTCAACGATCCTCTTCTGATCGGTGATTCCCTCGGCCGGCATTCGCACATCCACTTCGGCGCCCGATTCACTGGCGCCTGTGCGCGCCCCAGCTTCGGCGATGACCCAAAAAGAAGCGATTCCGTTAGTCACATACGCAAGCCGTGGTTTGCGCGAGCCACTCCCGGTTCCAGGCTCGCTCGCCTGGCGCCCGCAGCCGATTCCAGCCGCCAGCACCAGCGCCAGTGCAATCCCTTGGAGTACAGCACGCATCGTGGGTTTCATAGGAGTACCCAACACCGCAGGCATGCGCGGTGTGAAGTGAGAAAGAAACTGTAGGGTGCGTCGCGCTTTCCGACGCAGCCTCGATGGGAATCGGACCCGGTTGTGGTGCGTTCAAGAAGCGAACGCACCCTACGAGTTGGCTTCATGGAATCAAAGGAGTTACCTGGTCATTTTCTTAGGATGCCCTGGCTCGCGCCTCAATTGGGTCCTTCTTCCTTGATCCTCAACACCTGGTTTGCTGGCACGTTTCGAAGAGTCTGTTCTGAACCGCTGGGCCAACGAATCTTCACAAGCTGGATGGCTTTCGAGCTTCCCAGTCCGAAGTGGACTCGCAAGTCATTTGCCGATTGGTAGCTACCGCCTCCCGTGACCTGGTCTGTCTGGCTACCGCGTTCGCTGGTAACCGTGATTCTGGCTCCCACGGCGTCCCGATTGCTTTTCGTGCCGATGAGCTTCAGCAGAATCCAACTACGACCCTGGCTTCCCCGATTCAGCAGGAGCATAGGCCTCTGCCCGCTGTTGTTGACCAGAACATCGAGATCTCCGTCATTGTCGATGTCTCCAAAGCAAGCCCCGCGTCCTACCCGCGGACTCGCAGACGCCCACCGAGCGAAGGGGAGATTTTCGACGTACTTGCCACCCTGGTTTTCGAGCAACTGCGCAGGTTGGGAGTGGCGAAAGTCAGGTTGCACCAGTTCGATGTTGTCGAGCACGTGACCGTTTACCAGAAACAGGTCCTGATCGCCATCGTTATCGAAGTCGAAGAAACCGACTCCAAAGCCGAGAAGGAATCGGTCTGTCCTGGCGAGGCCGGACGACCATCGCTCGTCGCTGAAAATCCATCCCCCTTCGTTGCGGTAGAGGGCGTTGGTCTCGAGATCATAGTTCGTGGCCACAAGGTCCAGCAAGCCATCGCCGTTGTAGTCGCCAGCATCGACGCCCATGCTCGCTTCGGCCTTCGCTTCCCCGCTGTAACCTGTGCCCGAGCTGAACGTGACATCGACGAAAGTACCGTTGCGATTATTTTTGAAGAGGAAGTTTCGCACCGAATCGTTGGCCACGTAAAGATCCATCCATCCGTCAACGTCGAAATCCGCTGCGATGACTCCCAATCCCTTCCCCTCTGGGTTCGCGATGCCGCTTTGCTTCGAAACATCCTCAAACTCACCGTTACCAAGATTCCTGTAAAGTCTGTCGGCGACGCCCAGGTAGTAGCGCGGGTGACAATACGCCCGGGTGTTTTTCGACGTACAGACCGGGTTCTTCTCGAACGAAGCGTCCAGGTAGTTCGTTACGTACAAGTCGAGATCTCCGTCGTTGTCGTAGTCAAAGAAAGCCGCACTGCTGCTCCACTCTGGGCACCCCAAGCCAGCCTTGCCAGTGACGTCGGCGAAGGTACCATCCTTGTTGTTATGGTAAAGAACATTGGGACCAAAACAGGTGAAGTAGATGTCTGGGTAACCGTCATTGTCGTAATCGCCGACAGCGACTCCCATGCCATAAGCCGTTTTGCCCGCCAGCCCCGCCTCGGGAGTGACGTCCTTGAATTTCCCGTTGCCAAGGTTACGGTACAACGCATGGCGCACCGAACCCGAGGCAGGCGAATCCGGCGTCGTACCTCCGTTGACAAGAAAGAGGTCCAGCCAACCATCGTTGTCGTAGTCAAGAAACGCGCAGCCGGAGCCCATGGTTTCGACGAGGTGCTTCTTGCCGGAAGCGCCACTCTGATGTTCGAACTGGACGCCCGCACCCTCGGTTCCATCCACGAAAGGGGACTCCACCTCGTTCAGGGAGAAGCTTGCGGCAATCAAAGGGAGCGCGAGCAGCGCCAGGCCGGCCAGAGCCCCTCTTTGCCGCAGGAGCGCCGAGAGAGCGTCAACTGAGTGCGCCTGACTTGAGGTGAAACGCCGTGGACGTCCTGTCATTCACTGCCTCAGGGACCAAGGAAACCGCGAGGAGGCGTCATAACCCCCGGCGCCACCTCTCGCCATGACCAGCATATCCGGCTCCCATCGCCGCCGAATATTGTGCTGGTGCACCTCACCTTCACTTCCCCAAACTCAAGGAAGCCATGATTCGGCCTGCGAGCCACGCCGCTCCGAGCAGTCCAAAACAGGCGGCCAGAACCAGGACAGATCCGCGGTAGTACCAACCCAGTCCAGGCTCCTTGAGAATCTCGATGGAACTCTCAGGTCCGAAAACCTTGTGCGTGGAGTGTGCCCGGTGCAACTCGGCCAGTGCGCGCTCGTCGATGTTTTGGCGAGACTCCAGGCCTCCAGCTTCATCTCCGTGAGACATGGCTGGAAGGTGAATCCCAACAGCTCTCAGCCGATCTTCCTGCCCCAGGGGTGTGTGCAGCGTGCAGTAGAAACGATTGAGAAGAACTTCCGATTCTGGACGCGTCGCGCGGCTCACCAGGTACATCGCAAGTGCGGAGCTGAACATGGGAATGAAAACGGTGTACTGAAAGGGCAGATTCAGCCAGAACCGTGTGACCGCCAGCAGCACAACTCCAACCAGCAGCGCCGCCCACATTCCCTGTCGATTGGCCTTCCTCCAGATGATTCCGAAATACAGCGGCACACACAGGAATCCAAGAAAGGACGTCACCACCTCGACGAAGTCGACGAGAGTCTTAAACTGGCGCGTCAGCAGATACGACACAAAGACGAAGAGAAAAGCAGAAACGCGGGCGCACCTCAAGTAGAACTTGCCGTCTCGTCCCTGGAAGAGTTGCTTTTTGAATAGGTAGTCGACAGATAGAGCGGAGCCTGCCGTGGCCATCGTATTGACCGTCGACATGAGCGCCGCAAAGAACCCAGCCACCAGCAGGCCCTGGACACCTACGGGAATGATTTCACGCATCACCACACCCCAAGCGAGCTCGGCATCCGCGAGTCCAGGCTTGGTGATGACAAAGAGCATTCCGTAAAGCGCGAAGAGCAGCGTGATTCCTCTTTTCCACAAGTGTCCCCAGGCGCATTGGGTTGCCGTGCGCTCATCTTTGCCGACAACAATCCAGGAAAACAGAGATGGGCCCACAATCGCGCCCAAGCTTGACGACAGCGTCAGAGCCAGAATGTAGCTGGAACTCAGCTCACGTGAACTGAGAGACCAAAATTCAGGAGGCAGCTGTCGAAGTCCCTGAAATCCGCCTGCCGAGTGCCAGACGAACGGGAGGATCAGGAAAGTGTAAACAGTCAGGACCAAGATCCCCATGAAAAGATCGGTCAACACGGTCGACATCTGGCCTCCTGACGCGACGCACAAAGCAGCAACGACGCTCGCGGCCAGTACCGCCTGGTCCACCGACAACCCGGTCAAGCCAGAAACAATCTTCCCCACCGCCAGTTGGCAAGTCCCCATGTCCAGCATCACCGTGCCCATTCCCAGGAACGCATAGACCATTGCTACACCGTGGCCGTAACGCATGGCAAAGAACTCGGCTGTGTTGAAGACTCGCGACCTCTTGTAGATGGTGGAAAACAGATAGTAGATCGGGACGGCGAACAGCGGGTGCCAATAGTACCAGACCCCGGAAAGCCCGCTCCGGTAGGCGCCACCGGCAACGACCACCGCTTCCGAACCGCCCACTGCCGACGCGACAACAAAGATGAAGGAGACCACGGGGCCCCAGCGTCCTCCAGCGACAAAAAAATCGCCAAGGCTTTTCGTTTTCTGTCTGCCAATGACGATACCGATAAACGCGACGATCGCGAAATAGGCACCGATAATGGCGACGTCGATGGCATGTAGGCCGAGCACGGTTCCAATGTCCTTTTCGTATGAGGTCGTGCCGCACGTTTGCCGGCGATTCTGGCAGTGTGCAGTGTTGGCTCGCTTGACGCGTGGTTCAGAGCCTCCACATTTTCCGAGCTAGCATTGGCAAAGCCGTCTCGGGCGGCCTGGTTCGCAGGTTCCTTGATGGGCACACCGAGAGTCAGCGAGGCCCTGAAAGTCGAGCTGTCGTCTAACGGACGCGAGGTCAGGCGCCTGCCGCGTTCATTGGCATTGACACCTGCTCAGTCTAGATCAGCACCTGGAGTGGAAGAAAGCGAATCTTGAGCTGTGCCCAGAGGCCAAGGCAGGACTGTTGCCGGGTTGCCGATCTCCGCCAGACATAGCCCGGATTTCTCACCAACGACGCCGCGTGAGGCATGCGGCCTACAATTTTTGAAGGCCGGGCGCCCCCACCCGGCGAACAGCTTGTTGGTGAGAAATTTGGAGGTAGCTCTGTGACTTTCTTCTGGAAACACTGTCCGGCTTCACTACAGACGTGTCAGTCCCTCGTCATTCCCGCGAAAGCGGGAATCGAGATCTCTCTGGATCGAGCGGACGATTGTAGCAGACTGCATAACCGCCTACGCGGGCATGACGGTTGAAGGTGACGATGTTGAAGTGGAGGGTTACGCAAAAAAAACAGGCAGCCGTTTTCGGCTGCCTGTTTGAGAGGAAAACTGGAGCACTCAGAATCCGACGCGGGCGCGGAAGTAGATGCTCCGGGTACCCCACGTGGAAGTGAACAATCCAAACTGTGGGCTAGTGATGTTCAAGGCGGCAGGCCCAGTGGCAGGGGTGTGATTGATGATGTTGCTCCCGTACATCTCGAACTTAAGATACGGGCCGTTCTCCTTGAAGTACCAGATCTTGAAGACGTTCAGGTCTAGCTGCGGGAACCAGGGATTCTTCAGGACTCCGCGTGGCGCATTGCCGTAAGTACCGGATTTTGGAATGGTGAAGCAGGCCGCATTCCAAAGGATTCCGGGTCTGGCACCAGGGGCTGGTTTGTTGGGATCGCAGCCCGCAACCAGGTCTGGCCTTCCCCCGGTCGAGCCCACGTTCGCGGAGTCGAAGCCCGCGAATCCAGGAGTCTGGCGGGCGTCGCCGTTGGCCGAGAAGATAGGCGAAACAGTCCAGCCACCGAGCACCTGGTTGGCCAGCCGGCTCTGGTTAAGAAATCGCTGCCCCTTCCCGAAAGGCAAGTCCCAGACTGCGGTTACGCGCGCCCGATGCGGCTGTACGCCATCCATCCACCCTTTGTCCCGGGTTCGATCAAACGGATCTTCGATGGCTGCGCCTCCCGGTCCGTTCCAACCGAACAGGCCGGCGGAGACGTCGTTCAATACTTTCTTGGTCTCGTACCAGCCGCGAATATACAGTCCACTCGAAAACTGCCGAGTCAGTTGGAGCTCGAGGCCCTTGTACGTTGAGTTCCCGCCAAGGTCCTGTACCGTGATGTTGTTGTACGGGGCGGCTCCATAGCGTTTTCTATCCGGTGTGAACGGAATGGTGCTGGCCGGAGGTCTCTGGGCGTTATAACTGTAGGGCCAATGCGTCCCCTTGGCTCCAACATAGGTCGCACTGAACACAGTTCCCCTCCAGATTTCCTTTTCTACGGCCACATTCCACTGTTGGTCGGTGGGCCAACGATCCCTTCTCAGGTTCAGCGGATAGACGCTGACGTTCTGCAGGGGAACCGCGCCGACGGCAGGAAATGCGTTGTCCAGCGTAAAGGTCGGGATTCCGTTAACAACCTGGTTGGGGCCGAACGATTCGTTGAGAGCGAACGGGCCGCTGCTGAAACCTGCGCCCAAAATTTCCCCGCCTTCCGATTCAGCCACTGGTGGGACGTGGTATTTCCCGTAACCAAGCCGAACGACCCAGCTCTCCGCCGGCCGCCAGGCAATGCCCAGACGAGGTTCCCAAAGCAGTTTCTTGAAGTTAACCAAGTCGGCCGGATAGCCTGCTTGAGCCGCCGTCACGACCGGAATTGACTTCGGATAGGCAGGATGCACCCGGGCTAACGCACTCTCGTTGGGGACCACCACTCGCCGGTTCTGCAGATCGAAGTTGTACCAAAGTCCAGTCGCGTCGGTGCCCGGACCGTAATGCTGAAAACGAATGCCGGGCGTCAGAGTCAGAGTTGGAGTGATCTTCCAGTCGTCCTGGAAAAAGAACCCCCAGTTGGTGGCGCGCCCACGGAAAACAGGCCGCGACTTGGCAACTGACGAACTAAAGGGCAAACCCAGCAGCAGGTCACCCAGGTCGCTGCCGGTCATGTTTCCTGTGAAATCCCACTGTCCCCAGCTGTTGCCAGCAACGCCGAGACTTCGCGGAGTTTGCCGAATCAGAGAGAAGCCGGTCTTGAAGAGGTGTTTGCCGCGTACGATCGAAAGGTTGTTCTTCAGGTTCCAGACCGAAGTGGCGTCACCGTCGTTTTCGCCGGCGGCGCCTCCACCCAGGACATGTTTGGGGAAAGGCGTGAAAGAAGCAGTCAGACCGAAGGCTCGGCCAAAGTTCTGCATGAGGATCCGGGGAGCACCGAAGTTCCCGGCTGGGGCTGTCCTTCCGCCCAGGCTTACTCCCAGCTTAGCTAAAAGCTCACTGCCGAGGCAGCCGGCGGCGCCTCTTTGTGCCTGGCTATTTTTAGCTAACCGAAACTCGTTGATCAGGGTTGGTGAAAACGAGTGGCTGTCGCTCCAGCTCCAGGCGCGGGTACGATCAACACCTTTTCGCCCGCAATCAAAGGGTCCGCTGTCCCAGAATGTTTCGTTGCTATCGCGATTATACCGGAAGTGACTCACCGACAACGTATTCGACTTAGAGATCTGATGGTCGAACTTGTAATGGTTCCAGAACTCCTTGGTGGTATTGATATTCTGCGTCCTGTAATTGTTCACCAGCGCGTCTGTTTGAGGTACAGGAATTAAGTTGAGGACGCGCCGCCCTGCGGCGGACCACATCGACTCCGGAATGATATTGTTCGCGAAGGGCTGGCCGGTGAAGGGGTTGATGATCGCCTTTTGCGGGGTAAACGCCGCCAGCTGGCTCAGATCCCCCCTTCGCATCAGCGCCGTTGGATAGGTCAAATCAACGATAGGCTCGATGGTCGACTGGGTGCCGTAGGGCTGGAAGAGGAAGTTGAAAAACGTCCTGTTCCGGCCGTCGTAAACCTTGGGAATATAGACCGGTCCATTGAACTGATACGAATACCAATCATTTGCACGCTGAGGTCTCGGCCTTGTGGTGAGATTGCGGTTCACCGCGTTGAGCGCTGGATTTACGTAGTTAACAAAGAACTCAGCGTGGAACTTGTTCGTCCCGCCCTTTCCGACACCGATGACGGTTCCGGCGTGCTGGTATTCAGCCGGCGCTGTCAACGTCTTCAAATGCACTTCCTCTAAAGTCTCCTGTGGAGCCCGGAACGTGCCGTAGGCGCGGGTGATGATGCCGTCTTGCTCGAAGGTAGCGTTGTTGGCGTAGGCCCCATGCACCTGGCTCCTGACTTCGGCGCCCGGATGGTCGGCCAGCTTGTAAACGAGGCTGGCTTGGACGTTGTTGGCGTAAACCTCTTTCTGGGCAGTCGTATATGTCAAAGCGGCGGTGTCGGTATTCAGCACCTCGCCCTGCTCCGACACCGTCAAGGTTTCAGCCACTTCTCCAAGCTGGAGGGTAATATCCACGCGGCGCGGCTGCTGTGCGTACACGATTACGCCCGTATTTTCGAACTTCTTAAAGCCGCTCAGCTCGGCGGTAACGGTATACTTGCCAGGCAAAATCCCGCGCAGCTCGTATTCACCTGCGTCGTTCGTGGTGGTTTCGTGAGTGAGGCCCTTCGCTTCCTCCTTTACCGAAACCTTAACGCCAACCGCCAGCGCTCCGGAAGGGTCTTTGACCAGACCCCGGAGGCCCGTGAAGTCCTGTCCATAGATGCCGCGTGGCACAAGCAACACCGCCAGTGTGGCAGCCCAGGCCCAGATCGACAACCTACCGACGAGGCGCCGTGCTTCAACCTCGCCACCCTGCTTGCGACTCTCCCTCGCCATGGCTAGAATCCTCCAGTTCACTGTGTAATACCC
>VFZK01000029.1 GCA_016871215.1 Acidimicrobiia bacterium
GAAAAGCTTCATCCAATGCCCGTTTTCACGACTCAGCGCCGACCAAAAGTATCTGCCCAGTCTTGGTGCATACAATTTTATGCACCAAGCACCAAACCAAAAGGCTGATTCGGTGCATAATTTGGGTTCTATACTTCTTGCGACCAGCTCTTTTCGATAATCGCCTGGACCTTCTTCCTGTCCTCGGGACTGATGCGTACAAACTTGATGCCCATCCCCTGCCCACTCTCGTTGTAAACGACAATGCCATAGGCTTCAATGAACCGATAGCGGTTCTCGGTCCCGATTCTCAGGTGGACGACCGTGTCCAGCGGAAGCTCGAAAGGAGCGGCGAGGTAGAGTCCGCCGGCGCTCAGTGTCCGTGCAGACCGCTGGCTGCGGTTTTCGCCCACGATCATGTCGACCGGGTAGGTGTACAAGATGCGCTTGTGCTTGCGTCTCTGCGTCCCGTCCGACTGGGATTGCGGCTTCTTGCTGTTTCGTTTCAAGAAGAACATGGGTTCAGCACCGGCCGAAGAGCCACACCCAACAATCGACTTCGCCGGCTCGCGTTTCCTGCCACCATCTCACCGGGGTTCCTGCCTTTCGGCGGCTTCGCTGAGGACCACCAGATCGACGCGCCGGTTCAGGGCACGGCCTTCTGCCGTGTCGTTTTTGGCTACAGGCCGGTGTTCTCCATATCCGGCTGCAGAGAGGCGGCTTCCCTGGAACGGAAACCGGCCGCTCAGGTAGGCAATGACCTGCGTAGCCCGGGCGGTCGACAGTTCCCAGTTCGACGGGAACTGGCCCGTGTGAATCGGAGTGTTATCGGTGTGGCCTTCAATGCGAACTCGATTCGGCATGGGCAGCACAGTCTCGGCAATCGCATCGAGCACCCGCAGCGAGGCACCCTTCATCGTGGCTGCGCCCGAATCGAAAAAGCCCGCTTCGCTTAGACTGATCACCAACCCGCGCCGGTCCTGGGTCAGGCGCACGCGATCCAGTGAATTCTCTCGGACCAACCGCTGTTGCACGATCCCGCGAACCTGTTGGAGCGGCAGGTCGGCGCCGGCAATCGCTGGGTTCGCCGGTTCGACCAGTTTCTGTTGGTCGACGCCAGGGCTGATACCGTCGGAGAGACTCAGCCTGCGGCTTCCGGTGTCGAAGGCCCGGCTGTCGAATGCGGCCTGCATCGACTGAGCCAGCGTCGTCATCTTCTTCGCGTCAACTTGCGAAATGGCGTAAAGCGTCACAAAGAAGGCGAAGAGTAGCGTAATGAAGTCGGCATAAGACACCAGCCAGCGCTCATGATTCGGATGCTCTTCGGATCGTTTTCTGCGTCGCGCCATGTTCGGTGTGACTAGCGGAGACCGGCGAAAGCGGCGAATCACGCTGCGCGGCGTCCCGCCCTCTGGCCTGCCCTCGGGCTCATTGGCTGCCTATCTTCGAGCGGCAAGAAGCCTTTGAGCTTTTCCTCGATGATCTTTGGATTGACGCCTTCCATGATGCTGATGACCCCTTCCAGCATCATTTCTTTGACAGCGAGCTGCCTGCGATGCCTCAACTTCAGTTTGGTCGCAAACGGAAGAAATATTAAGTTGGCCGATCCGACGCCGTAGACCGTTGCCACGAAAGCCACAGCAATACCAGCTCCGAGTTTGCTTGGGTCCGATAGGTTCTCCATCACGTGTATCAAGCCAAGAACGGCCCCGATGATGCCGATGGTTGGGGCAAACCCGCCAGCGGCCTCGAACACCTTGGCGTCTAGCTCTCCCTGCTCGTCGATATGATCTAGCTCAATCTCCATCGTGTCGCGCAGCACCTTCACGTCGGTGCCATCGACTGCCAGCTTCATCGCCTTTTTCAAGAAGTCGTCCGAGGCGGCAGGAATGCGGTTATCCAGCGACAGCAGGCCGTCTTTGCGGGCCTTGATGGCATAGCTAAGAATCTCGTCGACCATCGTCGTCGAACTGCCATTTTTCTCCAGCAATACGCGCCAGATGCCAGCCAGCGCCCGCTTCAGAGTTTTCAACGGAAAGCTGAGCACGGTCGCGCCAAGGGTGCCTCCCAGAACGATGAGCGCGGCCGTTGGCTGTGCAATGGAGCCAAGCTGCAGCCCTTCCAAAAGGGCGCCGCCCACAACAGCGGTGATGCCCAAGACCAACCCGACGATCGACGCAATGTCCACAGACACTCCTCAGTCCGAAGTCCTGTTGGCGGATCGTATCTCGCCGAGGATGCGGCGCTTGAACTCGACCACTTTCGTCATGATCTGTTCGGCACTTTCCCGAACGACAAACGAACTGCCATTCGTGAGCCTGACTACCGTGTCAGCGCCAATCTCGATGTGCTCAATCAGTTCCGAGTTCACCATCACTTCCGTCTGGTTCAATCGTGTCAGTTGAATCATGGCCTCTCCACTCGTGGCTCTCGACCGACCAAGGCGCTCATCGGGCGAAGCCGGAGGGCATGGGAGCCCCGGCACAACACTGGCGCACAACAACAGAATAGATTCACTGGTCTTGCGCCTGCTTTCCACGCCGCTCCCATGCTTCCGCTTCGGTACCTCCTTCGACCGGCTTTAGGAGAAAGCCCCCATCGCTGCACTCAAGACACGGGTGTTAACTGGGGTTCTTCCAGAAGAGCCAGAATCTCCCCCGATTCGCTTCGATGGGCAAGTTCTTTCTGCACGATCCGGGACGCCATCTGGGTTCTTCCCAAGTTCAGCGCCCGGTTGACACGCTCGACGACGCCGGCAAGGTTTGGTTCCTGTGCAACCGCAGCGTCCATTGAGACGCCGCGGATTTGGATTCTCCGGCTGGTGGACTCGGCCGGAGGGCACCACGGGCCCGGTACGGCGTCCATTCGGCGGGGCCGTCGCAAAATGGCCCGATAGGCATCTGCAAAGAGCTGGACTTTGGGCGACGCCAAGGTGTAACTCGAAAGGACCTCCTGCCGGGCTTCTTGGGCCATGGATAAGCGAAGCGCCGTGTTCCCGATCAGCGCATCGATCGCTTCCACCCAATCTTGAACGCGGTTCCCAGCCAAGAGGCCGGTCTGGCCATGCCGAATGCAACGGTTGTAAGGAGGCATGTCAGAGTAGACTCCTGCAATGCCGCCGGCAGAGTATTCCAGCCACTTGATGTTGCTCTTGCAGCGATTAAACAGGTTGTCTTCCAAAGAAACCACAGCCACATCCATGGGAGTTGTCTGAAGCGCTGTGACAAACGATTCGTAGTCTGGCATGAATTCCACGACCTTGGCTCCGGAGAGGCGAGCCAGCCTCTCGGTCACACAGCCCATGAACTGGAACCGAACGGCCGGGCCATGTTTTTGGGAGATCCGCAACAATGCTTCCTCGATCATCCGCAAGTCGTCGCCGTGGGTGTTGGTTCCGGTGAAACCAACGACGACGGGTCCCGCGTGAGGCGCCTGAGAACGGGCCCACCGCTGCTCATCGATCAGGTTGGGCAGTACATAGATGTTCGAATTCCACCGCAACAGCTCGGCCTTTAAGGCCTCAGTCGAAACGGTGACGGCGGCCGCCTTTCGCATCGTATCCAGAATGAACGGGCGGCACTGCATGGCGAATTCACGGTTCGAGTTGCCTTGTGGCATCTCTAGCAACAGGTCATCCACCTCATAAACGATCGGCGTACCTATTTTGAGAATCCCCGCCAACGACGACTCCGTGCCCGGGCTTGGGAACATCCGTTGAATCACCACGAGATCGGCGTTCTTGATCGCCTCGATATCGATCAACCCCTGGCGGTTGGCAATATGAACGGCCCACGACAGTTCAATTTCCGGCAGACGCAGCAAGGGCTCGAGGAGACGCAGTCGCGCGCAATTGGTGTGAATCTCGTCGAACGAGACTACCGCGACGCGAACCCGTTCCGAGCGAGCCACCACACGCCCTTCTGTGGCCAGTTGGATTCTTCGATAGTGCTTGACCTTCTTCAGGAGGTCGGCGCCCTCCGCGTGCTCTGGTTGAAGCTGGAGCTCGCTGGAGAGTGCAGTCTCCGCCTCGGCGTAGCGCTTCAAGCGCTCCAGACAGATAGCCCGGGCATACTCGACTCCCAGGATGCCGCTCGCCGTGCGAGCTGCCAGATCGAATTTCGCCAGCGCAGCTTCGTGGTTTCCATCCTTGAGCAGCTGCTCGCCTGCTTGGCAGAACTGAAGCGCTTGCTGTTGTGGGCTTTGACTCGGCATTTTCTTCTTCACTCGAAGAAGCTCCTTTCCATGCTCACAGGCCAGCTCGACCGCTGAGGCCGCGAAACTCTGAGCCTGAAGCCAGCGCGAGATCTCTGCCTGATACTCAGGCGGCATTCGCCCGCTCAGAGCCAGAACACTCAACGAGTCTTGTTGGTCAAAAACCTGAATATCGTTGCCGATTTTGCCAAGGAAGACGCCGCGAGGCACGTACAGGGAACGTAGACCCTGTGCATAAGCGCTTTGGTTGCGCTCGAAGATTCCCCCAGAAGCCTTCAATTGGTGGCGCAGCTGGTCTTTCCAAGCCCGGTAGTCGAAATGGAGCCGCTGCTCGTTGCTGTCTTCGGTTTGATGCGAAACAGGATCGATTTTTCCGGCCCTGCCTCCAGGCAGATGGATGCCGATTTCTTCGTCTTCCATGTAGGCGTTCAAGAAGCCCGCCAGCCGCAGCCGCACGCTGTGATCGTGGTCTTCTTCGCCATACAAGCCGTAGTCTTCGCACCAGTAGCCGAGTGCTTCGTGCGCGCGCTTGGGAATGAGATAGCATGCCCCGCCCAGGTTCGCTTTTCGCTTCGGCTGAATCCGGCAACCTTGAATCGTCTCGAGTGGATAACTCTCAGGCTCGAAGTTGTACGCCAGCGCGGCCAGCTCCGGGACCGAGTCAGCTGTCCCTACCAGTCGGTTCAGCCACCCGGGTTTCTGGAGCACAATGTCGTTGTCGAGTTTGAGGTAGTAGTCTGCCTCCGGTTCCTGCTGCCACGCCAGATTCGAGGCCCGAGCAATGCCGATGTTTTCGTCGAGCAGAATAAGGTTCTTGAGGGCACCGCCGCGTTTGAGTTCCTTCAGGTACTCCTGAGTGCCGTCCTGGCTGCAGTTGTCGACAGCCGTCAGCGTGTAAGGGAAATCGGTAAGACGCACTACCGCTTCGATGGCTTGTTTCGTGAACTCCAAGCGGTTGAACGTCACCATGCCAATGTTGACGTACCGTCCCGATCGAACTGCTTCGCGACAATAGAAGCCCGTGGGCAGATTGGCCGGTGGAAGCGGGAACCGATGCCGGTACATGTCCTGAACCCTCTGCGCCTCGGCCCAGCTTCGTTGCAAATTGCCATTCGAAACACCGTCGCCGTTATGCAAGTACAGGCCAAGAAACTCACGCACATGTTTCATGGGATGCCGGAGGGCCAGGCGGCACCAGAATTCGTAATCCCCTGCGGCGCAGAACGACTCGTCGAAGTACCCGATTTCACCGTGAATCGAGCGGCGCCACATCGGCTGCGGGCCCATGTGGCAGCCAGCCAGCATGAGGTTGGGCTGGTAATCAGGTTTCGAGCTGTATCCCGTGCAGATATGACTACCGAAGACTTGGTTCTCGAAGCCCGTGATCCAGAAGTCGGCGTAGACGAGGCCGATCGCAGGATACCGATCGAGTTCTCCCGCCAGAACCTCGAGCGCATCGGGGCGCAGCCGGTCGTCGGTATTTGCGTTGGTCAGGTACTCGCCAGACGATGCTCGAATGCCCCGGTTCCAGGCCTGGTAGAGGTTTTCCCGCTGTTCGGTTCGAACGTACTGGATGTTGGGGTGCTGCTGTTGGTAGCGGCGCACGATCGCGCCTTCATTTTCGGGAGAACCACTGTCCACCACGACGATTTCGAGCTGATCGCCGAGCGTCTGAGCCAGAAGGTCTTTGAGGCGACCTTCAATGAAGCGCCCGCTTTTGTAAGTTGAGACGATGGCCGAGACGCGGTAACGACCGACACCCGAAGTTGGCGTTTGATGTTTCGGCAGAAAAGAGGCTGGCTCTGCCTCCGACGACTGCCAGGGAGGCACGCATGGGCTCAGCAAGCGTGGCGCGGCTTGCTCCTGGCTGGGCTGCGACACAGTTTCGCCTGTCCTCCGCGAAACCAGGATTCCGCTAGCGGTGGAGGTTGCGTGTGGCTTTCGTTTCTCGATCGAGAGGTCGAGAAAGAACAGTGGCCTCAATTCGCCTTCGCTGTGCCCGAGAAACCGGTGGCCAAGTCCGAAACTGTCGAAGAGCCAGTCGTAGTATTCCAACGTGTCGATTTTCGGGTGGGCATGGCCCTCGAAGAAGATTCCCTTCCGGGTCTTGTCAACGATGTAACGGAACAGCCGGTCTCGCTGCGTCAATTCCTTGGTTCGGTAAACCGAGAAAAAGAAACTGTAGTCCGGTGGCTCCGGACACTGCTGGTCGATCAAGGCATCGAAATCGAGCGCATTGAAGTCCACGTTTAGATACCGCAGGTTTTGAAACCCTGCGAGCTGGCCGATTTGCTCTGCGCATTGCCAGGTGTCGGCCATGCCTTCAATACCGATCGCTTCCTGGGCTCCTGCCTGTAGCGCCATCAAGCAAGACTGGCCGGTGTTGCAACCGAAGTCCATCACACGCTGGTCGCGCAGGAGCGACAGATCCATCAACCCGAACCGATTCAGCGAGCGCTCGCCCTGCAGCCCCGCCAGCGGGATGGATTGGTAACTGCCAAACCAGCGCAGGGCGGCAAGCTGCTGTCGCAAACTGGCCACAACCACGGGATCGAGCAGCCGGGCGTACTCCTCCTCGGACAAGAGTAGCCAGATCGTTGTCTCACGCCGCCGGTTCAACGCAGCAGCTGTGAGGCGCCTGGCGCCGTCCATCATGTAAATGGAGGAAGGCGGAGCGCTGCTGCCCAAGAGGTTCAGCACCGCGCCCGTGACGTAGAGCGGGGGGGGCCAATTCGGAGCCTGCGCGCATTTGCACGGCGTAGTTCTCCGCCTCCCCCACGCGCAACGGCCCTTCTGAGGCTGCAAATTCGGGATGAAGGCCGGTGACTGAGGTGGCTGAAGAGGTATCGAACGTTGCTCCCGTTTGCGCCGAGCGCAGAATGCAACGAATGGGCAACACAACCAGCCGGCGCCAGAAGTCTTGAGGGATCTGCGGCTCTCGTCCCAGTTTGTTTCTGACGATGTGAGCCAAGATGGCTTCGGCGGCTGAGAAGCCCACACCGAAGTCTCGAATCGCATAATTCTTCAGCCCCTGACAGCTCGACAAAGTCGGTCCTGCGGCCGCCATGGGCTCCAGCGTTAGGTAGCGCTCAGTATTTCCTGCCGCCGGGTGGCGGTAGCTCGCCAGAGCGAATGGTGCGATACGGCTGTTTGAAACCAAACTCATTATTGCCTCAGCTGCAAGTCGCAGGGCAGGTCGGTCACACCAAGCAGAGCGACTTCTCGAAACCGGCGCCAACGCGAACCACTCTCCGGTCAAATCGTTGGCTGGCGATGACAAAAACCCGATTCAACACGCACAGAAGCCCCAAGGGCTTTCGACTGAGCCATAAGGAATTACAGGCCCTTGTGACTGCTTGGCCAACTTCGAGACGTTGGGCCAAAACCAGTACGCAGTGGGAAAAGCAAGAGGCGGGCCAAAAAACGAGCAGGGCGTGCGCCACGATAGTGACCCTAGTCTAGTGGCGCCTGGAAGGGGTCGTCTACGACGGTAGTGGAGCGATCTCGCCTTGCGCCATGCCAACGGAACGCGAGACTCGCGAAGGGGGTCGCACTGACGTGCGACACTACGAACGGATCACATTGGGGGTGCGACGCGGCGAACGGTTTGCGTTACTGAGGGCTAGCGCTGTCAGCTCTCCCACTCCAGGATAGCCTCTGCTACTTGTTGAACGCTCTCAATCGGGAGTTCCGGATACAGCGGCAGGCTCAGCACCTGCGCGGCCGCTTTTTCTGTGTTGGGCAAAGGAAGACGCAACGGCAGGCGGTTGCGATAGGCCGGCTGGAGATGGACTGGAACGGGGTAGTGAATACCTGTGCCGACGCCACGTTGATCGAGGAAGTTCAGAAGCTCCTCTCTCTGCCGATGGCCGACGACAAACAGGTGCCAGGCGTGGACGCCGTCGGAGGGCTCGGAAGGCAGACGGAGACAGGATTCCTTGAGAACATCGAGATAGGCCCGAGCCAGCCGTGCGCGCCGGTGGTTGTCTTGGGCAAGATAGCGCAGCTTCACTCTCAAGATGGCGGCCTGCAGCTCGTCAAGGCGGGTGTTCATGCCCGGTTGTTCGCTGACGTAGCGCCGAACCCAACCGTACTCTCTCATCTCTCGAATCCGGCTCGCCAAGTGTGCGTCCCGTGTGACAACCATGCCTCCATCGCCCAAGGTGCCCAGGTTCTTGGTCGGGTAGAAACTGAACGCAGCCACGTCGCCCCAAGCGCCAGTGTTTTTACCGTTCAGGACAGCTCCATGGGACTGAGCACAATCTTCGACGACGCGTAACCCGTGCTTGCGGGCCGTCTCGGTGATCGCCGGCAAGTTTGCCGGGAGTCCATAGAGGTGAACCGGAAGGATCGCTTTCGTCCGAACAGACACGACGGATTCGATTTGCCGCACGTCTATCAGATACGAAGCCGGCTCGATGTCCACAAACACCGGCGTGGCGCCTGCCAGCTCGATTGCAGCCACCGTCGCAACTGCAGTGTGAGAGACGGTAATCACCTCGTCGCCTGGACCGATGCCGCAAGCCCGCAGGGCCAACTCCAAGGCATCGGTGCCGTTACCGACGCCGATCGCGTAGGGTACGCCGACAAAAGCGGCAAACTCTTCCTCGAAGGCCGCCACCTCCCGGCCAAGAATGTACTGGCCACCCTCCAGCACCCGTTGAATGGCGACGTTGATTTCTTGGCGGTGGGCCAGGTAGCTGGCTCGCGGGGCAGCTAGCGAAATGCTCGGTGGAGAATCGTTCATCGAACCGGAGCTACTTGTCGAGCGGCCTCAATCATGTCAGCCCAGGGGATCTCTGGTCCCCACTGGAGCTTGAGTCTTGTCATCTTCACCTGGAACCTGGGCAAGCGATTCATCACCTGCTTGGGGTTGATAGGGATGAATGTTGGATTGCCGCGCGTGGCTAGCCATCTCACAACGTTCTCCACAACGCCCTTTTGTGTGCCGTCATTCCGGTTCGACTTCCCAGTATTTCCCGCAATGTCGCTTGTAGAACTCCAGCGTCTGGGCGAGTCCCTGGCGCAGGTCGACCTTCGGCCTCCAGCCCAGTGTCGACTGAATAAGCCGATAATCGGCATAGTAATCGCCAATGTCGATGGCTTTCCTATCTGGTGGAAATGGGACAATCCGATATTCCCCGGAGCCGTAGAGCTCCACCAACAAAGCAGCCAGCTCCCTCAGGCTGACGGGTGGCTCAGCCCCGAGGTTGAAGATGCGCCCATCGGCAACGGGATTGGCCGCACACAGCAAGAGCGCCTCAACCACGTCATCGACGTAATTGAAATCCCGGCGCTGCAACCCGCCGCCGAAGACCTCGACCGGCTGTCCTTCGATGAGCCGCCGGATCCAGACGCCTAAGAAAGTCTGTCGAGCGTCCTTTGCCCGCATGCGAGGCCCATAGGTATTCGTCAGACGCAGTGCTGAAGCACGCAGCCCATGCACGTTGTTGTACAGGATGTGGTACCACTCGCCCGCCATCTTGTTAATGCCGTTGACGTCGACCGGGCGCAAAGGGTGCTTTTCGTCGACAGGCAAATAGTCGGGAGCGCCGTAGATCTGGCGCGTGCTCGCAAAGACGATGCGAATTGCGGGATTGTAGCGGCGGCAGGCCTCCAGAATAGACAGCTGGCTGC
Organism: Acidimicrobiia bacterium; assembly: GCA_016871215.1. Lineage (GTDB taxonomy): Bacteria > Acidobacteriota > Terriglobia > Versatilivoradales > Versatilivoraceae > VFZK01. The sequence goes on from VFZK01000029.1 coordinate 9,829, forward strand.
GGCAATTGATCTCCAAGTCAGTCTGAGGGTTTTCCATCGAGTCGAGGTGGCTCGTCTGCCCCGCCAGATTGAACAGGTAGTCTTCTCCTTGGACCAGATACCGCATGCCATGCTCGTCTCGAACATCGGCAATATTCACGCGCAGGCGAGTTCGGATCTCCTCGATGTTGAAGAGATTCCCGCCGTATTCCGGAATGAGAGAGTCCACCAGCTTGACCTTGGCGCCTAAAGCCAGAAGGCGTTCTGCCAAGTTCGAACCGATAAAGCCCAACCCGCCGGTGATCAAAACGCGTCTTCGGTGGAAAGCACGGTCAAAATCGGGCATTTCGGTTTGGGGTGGATGGACGTCAAAAGCCGATCGGGACAAAGCGGCGCAGCTACTCTACCACACGAAACAGAGAACCTGGAGATCCAGGGGCGAGGACGAGCGTCCCTTACGTTCGGGAAACTGGACAGCCGCGTGAGCCAACTCGGCAGCCGGCGCGTCTGCAAAGGCGCGACCTCGACGCAAGGACTGGCGAGAGTTTGACAAGAACCTTGCGAGGCGAGTGGCGTGGCATTGGGCATGACAAGGGTGAAGTGGGAACTCGGTGCGCCCAGAAAAGAATTGGGACCCGTTGGCACACCCGTACGATCGGCAAGGCCCTAGCCATCTCGTGCAGCCTAGACTGCAACGGGCTTCAGCTGCAGGCGGAGTTCACGCAGCAGCGCGCGCGCATCCGGGTGGTTGGGTTGAATCCTAAGCTCGGCAAAAATCGCCCGTTCGCAGTCTTTCCGGCGTCCGAGCTGGTAACAGCAACGTGCCCGCAGGTAGTTCAATCCTTGACGCCTGGGCTCGAAGGCGGCCACGCGATCGAAATGGCTGAGAGCGCGTTCCCATTGTCCTTGTTCGAAATAGTGGGACCCCTGGAGTTGATCCGACTGCAGGCTGCGCTGGGCAGGCAGTCCGACGCCGACGGAAGAAGCGCCGCAGCTTTCGATCGCTGCCGTCAGGCGCCGCGCGAAATCGCCCGCCGAATAGCCGGCAAACCGCTGGCGCCCCGCTTCGATGCAGCGCTGTCTCTCCGCGGCATCCGTCCACAGCGTCAGCAGACCTTGAGCGATAGCGTCAGGATCACGCGGATTCACCAGCAGCCCGGCACCGCCAACCTGTTCCCGAATACCACGGATGTCGGAACTCAGCACCGGACAGCCGAGTGCCCACGCCTCAAGCACGGGGATGTTTGTCGGCCCAAAAAAGGTGGGCATGGCCAAAGCGGCAGCTTACAAGTAAATCGGCGCCATCTCGTCGTCAGCAACATACCCCAAATAGTGGACGAGGTCCTCGATGCCAAGCTGTTTGGCCAGGGTCATGGCATTTGCGAATACCAGATCGCGGGCTTCTTCCGGAGGTCCTCCGCTGTTGGAACCTGCCAACACCAGTGGCGCGTCGATCTGATAGTTTGCCCGCAGAATGTGAATAGCGTGCAGCAGGCGGGCATGGTTCTTGTGCAGCCAGAATTGCGCTGGATAAAAGAAGAAACGCTCCGGCAACTGGTAACGCTGCCGGACTGCCGCGACCCTCGACTGCACCGCTAACTCCGGCTCTATCTGAAACGCTGGCAGGAACGGCAGCACATGAATGCGTTCGGAGGAAGTGTGATTGCCATAGAGCTGCAAGACGTCTTCTTTGCCGGTTTCCGAATCGACGAGAATGCCTTCTGCAAACCGGGTCGCATTTCGAAACAGGTATTCGCGCCGTTGCCACACGCCTCCATTCGACACCTCAGGAAATTCCGGCTGTAGCCGATGCTGAAGATCGTGGATGGCTATGACGTAGGGGAGGCCACACTCGAAAGCGAGCGGTGAGGGAGCGGGGGAAATCAGCAGATCGAGGCCGAGCGCTCGGAAGAAGCGATTGGCGCGCAGATTGACCCCAGGCTCGCGCAAGCCGATTCCATCGTCCTCAAGCTTCGACTGAATCTCCTGCGGCTGGGTTGCGATCACCGCTTCCATCGATTCCATCCGCCAGCGTGGGCCGGCGAACTGGCTCCAGAAATTTGGAACGCCCTTCCACGACAAGACGACGTATTTGTGAGAGCAGTCCCAGCCGTGCAATGCCGAAAGTATCGAACGCGTGTACTGGAAAATACCGCCGCTGTTCTGCTGGGCGCTGACGACGATTCCGAGTCGCATGAATCACCCTTCCCCATATCGCAAGCCCAATAGCGGAGACATTCCAGCTCTCCTGGCTCACGGGCTGGCCGAGCTGGCCGAATGGGCAGAAATGCCGGAGTTCGAACCCAGCCAGCTGCATCAAGAGCTCGATTTCGGGCTTGAAGAAATACCGCATCCGATGAGACTCGCGAGTCTCCTCGACCAAGGTGCTGCCGTGCAACCTCAAGACGCGATAGTCCACCGTGACCACGTGTGCCTCTGTGTCGATCGAAGGACTGGCGAGACGAACGACGCGGTCGTCACCATCCCTGACTTCCTTGATCCGATCGGCAGGCTGCTGTTTCAGCACGGCTGGACCGTACCAGAAGTCACAGACAAAAGACGCGCCGGCAGCCAGGTGGTGGCGAGCTGTCCGCAGCGTCGAAAGCAACGCTTCGTTGCTGGTTTGGTAGCTCAACACTGCAAACATGCAAACGACCGCATCGAAGGCCTCTCCCAACCTCAAGGTTTGAATGTCTGCCAGCTCCAACCGCGGCGCTTTTGCGAGCGGCAGGCGTGCCCGCTCTTTGGCCAGATCGAGCATTGCCGGCGAGCGATCGACGCCAGTAACCTCATATCCGCGCGAGGCGAGTGGAAAGACATGCCCGCCAGCACCGCAACCCAGATCCAGAACCCGTTTGACCGGTCGAAGCGAGAATCGTTGCCAGGTGTGCTCCAGAAAGTCGCACTCAGCTTCATAGTTCTTGTCGTGGTACAAGGCAGGATAGGATCGAGCGTAGTCCCTGAAAACCTCAGTGTGGCTTGTCAACGGCAGCCTCCCTTACTCCCAGGGTCCCGTCAAAGTCGCGAGCCGTCCCTCACGGTCGGGCTACTGAACAGCCGCCTGGGCCAAATCAGTAGCCCGCGCGTTAGCAAGGGCTCGACCTCGACTCAAGGACTTACGAGACTTTGACGGGGCCCTGCGTATCAAGGTGCAACAAAACTGACGGGCAATCTCTCGACTCCTCCCTTACCGTCAGGCTGCTGGCCTCATTCAAGCCGAAGGCTTGCAAGCCATTAGCTGGGGGTGGAGCGAGGGTCGCTCCACCCCCAGCGTGCATGAGGAGAAAAGGAACGGACCCCGGAGGGGTCGCAGCGCCGGCCATGGGTATTGAGTGAGAAGCGTTCAATCGAAATAACGGGTGGCACCCCTCCAGGGTGCGCATCTTTATTGTTCCATAAGCCGGTGGTGTCGCTGGCGCTCAACCACCGGCTAATAGCTGCGAAGCCTCCGGCTTGTCTAATAGTCGTGACCAGTGCCTGTGACTCCCTGTGTGGGATGCCCGCCACTTTGTAATTGCACCCCTCGTATCACCCTCCGTTCGAGGGCCTTTCTGCTGCCAGCATTCACGGCCGATGAAGCAGGACTTCGCAAGGGACAGAAGTAGTTCAATCCTGATTCCCGGAGCCCGAGCTTCGATTGTGCGGGACGGCTCCAGGCAGTCAAAAGACCTCCGGCAAAGCCGAAGGCTTGGTTTTGTGAACCGCTCAAAGCGGTTTGTTTCTGGAGCCACTCGAAGTGGCTACTTGTTGAACAGCGTCAGCTGATCGATTCGTTGGTCTTCCTGCACTTGTTTCTGTATGTACTCGCGGATTTGCTTCTCATCTCGCCCACGGTCGAGACAAAGTACCCTCGGGCCCATAAACTTTCACCCGTGAAGTTTCTCGGCTTTCCCATAAACGTTCGGGCGATGTGGATCGCACTCTTTCCCTTCATGTACCCGACCACCTGCGACAACGAATACTTGGGCGGAATCGATACCAGCATAGGCACAGGGTCGCGCATCAGGCGCCCTTCGTCTATCCGGCTCTCTCGTTGCATTGCCAACTGCTTGAGCACCTCCCCAGTTGATGGCGCAGAGCACCGTACAATGCCTTCTTGCGATATTTCGGGATGAACAGAATGTGGTATTTGCATTCCCACTTTGTATGGCTTAGGCTTTCAACGTTGTCCATTAATAAGTCTTCTTTCCGTGTGACTTTGAGCGGTCCACGGATCGGAGACTTTCTTTTTTCACCCCGGAATTGACAAACTCCTGGAGTCCCCCAGCAAAGCTGGGGGGTTACCTAAAGGAAATTATGTCCCAAAGGTCATTGATTCAAGACACCAGGATCGATTTAGATTGTCTCTTCGAGGACATGGGTTCCTTCTGCTTCTTACGGTAGCAAAAGGTCCGTCCGACCCTTGCTAGGTGAACCCAATGCACATTTCCCTTCGGTGCTTCGGCGTGTTGTCTTTCGTGTTGGCGACAGGGGTCGCCGGCGCGGCTTTCAGTCAGGAGTCGTTCCCGCCCTTAGTCGATCGGCGAGCGGCTGAGGTTCGCCACCTAAACATGCCCTATCAATTTCAGGCGTATTCCTCCAAGGAGGAATGGCTTCAGCGAGCCCGACATCTGCGAGAGCAGATTCTGGTCAGCGCCGGGCTTTGGCCCATGCCGAAGAAGACCCCTCTCAATCCGTCTGTCTTCGGCAAACTCGAGCGTGGCGACTATTCCATAGAGAAGGTCTATTTCGAAAGCACGCCCGGTTTCCTGGTTACGGGCAACCTCTTTCGTCCCTTGGGGAAGAAGGGACCCTTTCCTGGGATTCTCAGCCCGCACGGCCATTGGAGCTACGGGCGGCTGGAAAACAGTGAACTGGGATCGATTCCTGCCCGCTGCATCACCTTCGCCCGTCAGGGTTACGTGGTCTTTTCTTACGATATGGTGGGCTATAACGACAGCCAGCAGGTCAATCACCGCCTGATGGACACGAGGCTAGGCCTGTGGGGGATTGGCTCTCTTGGACTTCATCTGTGGAATTCAATTCGCTCATTGGATTTCCTGGAATCGTTGCCTGATGTCGACAAGGAACGTCTGGCCTGTACAGGGGCTTCGGGAGGAGGTACCCAAACCTTCCTGTTAACTGCAGTGGACGATCGCGTCAAGGTTTCTGCCCCGGTCAATATGATCTCTCACTATATGCAGGGTGGAGACGTTTGCGAGAACGCTCCAAACCTGCGACTTGACACGAACAACATGGAAATAGGGGCGCTGATGGCACCTCGGCCGATGTTTCTGGTTTCCGCCGCGGGCGACTGGACGCGCGACACGGCCCGCATTGAATTTCCGGCCATCCAGAGTATCTACCGTCTGTTTGATGCGCCCAGCAAGGTTCAGACCCAGCAGATCTTTGCCGAACACAATTACAACCGGCAGAGTCGCGAAGCGGTGTACAGCTGGTTTGGGCATTGGCTTCTGGGGTTGCCCAAGGCCGAGGTTGTTCGTGAGAGGGATTTCAAGGTCGAGTTTCCATCCGACATGCTTGTGTTCTTCCGCCGTGCGTTGCCGGCCGGCGCCCTCACTGAGGAGCAAGTTATTGACTCCTTACTGAAACGCAACCAACAGCAGCTAGAGGCGCTGCGGCCGGGGGACAACGAAGGCTTGGACCGATTTCGACAAACGATGGAGCCGGCCCTCAGGCATTCCCTCGCAGCTGAGGTTCCCCAGCCAAAGGAGATAATCGCGTCTTCCTCCGGCACAGCCAGCTCCGGCAATCCTCAGAGCCTGTTCATCGGCCGCAAGAAAGAAAGTGACCGAATCCCAGCTTGGCTCTGGCCCGGCGGACGGCGCGGAGGGAGACGCGTCGCTACTCTGGTTGTGCACCCTGAAGGCACCGCCGCTCTGAGGAAGGAAGGGGCAGCTTTGCTCTCAGCTCTGCTGAAGCGAGGGCACCTCATTCTTTCCATAGATGCTTTCAACATCGGCGAGGCCAAAGCTGACCGAGACCAGAGCGACCGGTTCTTCACGACCTATAACCGGACCGATGATGCCAACCGGGTGCAGGACATCCTGACTGCACTGGCTTACTTGAAGACGAGGGACGACGTAGGCAGCGTTCAGTTGGCGGGCCTTGGCAAAGCAGGCCTTTGGTCTTTGCTGGCTCGCGGGCTGTCGCCAGATCTGCAAGCCACGGCGGCGGATGTGGAGGGATTCGAGAGCGAGAATGATCGAGCCTATCTGAAAGACCTTTACATACCCCTGCTGCGCCGGGCCGGCGACTTCAAGGTCGCTCTGACTCTGCCAATAAGCTCGAAGCTTCTCATCCATCATACGGGAGAAGGCTTCAAAACAGGGTGGGTTCAGAATGCATACCGCATTGGCCAATCTGAGTCGAGGCTGCGGGTTGAGAAGGAAGAGCTGGGGCCAGAGTCGGTGGCAGGCTGGCTGGCTGAATCAAGTGTCAAACCTTCATCACAAAAGAGCCATTAGGAAATCTCTTTAGGTTGTCCTGAGGACCAAGTTATTCCTTACTTCGACATTGCATTCCTTCAGATCGGCTTATGCTCAAACTTGTGCTTCAGCGCATGATGTTCCTAACGAGTTGCTTGCTAATACTGTTTGTACTGATTGCTCAAACCCGGGCGCAAGTACACTCCGACCAGATAAGTGCCGCAGCATTGCCTCCCCCTGCCAGGCTCACAGTGGATTTCAATCGAGACATAGCTCCGATTCTCGAAGAGCGATGCCTCGGCTGTCACGGATCAGTTCAGCAGTTGAGCGGTTTAAGGTTGGACAATCCAGCCGATGCCTTGAAAGGTGGATATTCGGGACCTGCAATCGTACCGGGGAACAGCCGCGAGAGCAAACTCATCCACATGGTGGCCGGCCTGAAGAAGGGAATGGTCCTGCCGTTGGGCGGCGAGAGGTTGAGCCCGCGGCAAGTTGGTATCTTGCGAGCATGGATTGACCAGGGGGCACGCTGGTCCGAGGTGACGATCGACAAACGCCAGATAGAAGAGAACCAGAGACAGCGAACAAATCGTAAGCACTGGGCACTCAGTCCGCCCCGCCGTCCGACGCTTCCCAAAGTGAAGAATGCGTTGTGGGCAAGAAACCCCATCGACGCTTTTGTGCTGGCCAGACTTGAATCGGCAGGTATCAGCCCTTCTCCGGAGGCTGACCGAGCGAACCTCGTCCGGCGCCTCAGTCTCGATCTCACTGGCCTGCCTCCAACACTCGAGGAGGTCTCTGAGTTCCTTGCAGACAAGCGGCCGGACGCTTACGAGCGTCTGGTTGACCATCTTCTTGCATCCCCCCACTACGGCGAGAAGTGGGCTCGTCACTGGATGGATTTGGCCCACTACGCCGACAGCGATGGCTATTGGGATGATCATCTGCGTCCGCATGCTTGGCGCTGGCGGCATTGGGTGGTTGACGCAATGAATCGCAACATGCCGTTCGATCAGTTCACAATTGAGCAGCTTGCTGGCGACCTCCTGCCTGACGGTCGTCTGGACCAGAAGGTGGCAACAGGGTTTCTGCGCAACACGCTGACAAACACCGAGGGAGGAGTTAAGAAAGAAGAATTTCGCGTGGAACAGATAGTGGATCGGACGAGCACCGTCGGTCAAGTGTGGTTAGGTCTCACCGTCGGATGCGCTCGCTGCCATGATCACAAATTCGATCCCATCTCCCAGAAGGAGTTCTACCAGCTCTTTGCTTTTTTTGATACGACCACCGAAGTCAACATCGAAGCTCCGCTCCAAGAAGAGATGGGACCTTTCCTGCGTCGAAAGCCCGAATACGACCGGAAGCGAAAAGCCTTGCTCGCCGAATACGGGGTCAAGGAACTGCAGTCTGAGTGGGAGAAGAAAACGCTGGATGCCGCTACAAACTCACAAGCCAGTTTCGAATGGCGACTCTCTTGGGAAATCCTTGGGCTTCACACATTGCATGGGCAGGATTACCTTAGATTCGATCCAAATCGAAGAACTCAGAAACAAGAAGACCTTCTGACAGATCATTTTGTCAAATGGTACAATTTGGTAGTCACCAAGCAGCGAATCGATGAGCTAAAATTTGAAGAACTGGACGGCAAGCTCGAAAAACTGGCAGAACAGTTCCCCCTATTGACTGAGGCCCAAGTGATTGCCGAAAACCCCGTGCCTCCCAAGACCCATATTCTCATTCGAGGAGATTACCTTCAACCAGGTACGGAGGTTCAACCAGGCGCTCCTGCGGTGCTCAATCCTCTTGAAAATTCCCCAAAAGCCACAAGGCTCACCCTGGCACGCTGGCTCGTCTCCCCGGCGAACCCACTGACTGCCAGAGTAACGGTAAATCGGATGTGGCAGGAATTCTTTGGTTATGGACTTGTAGAATCGTCAGGGGACTTCGGAACAAGGGCAGATCGGCCTTCGCATCCAAAGCTGCTCGACTGGCTGGCGACTGAATTCGTCCGCAACCAATGGAATGTCAAGAAAATGCACAAACTGATTGTACAGTCAGCCACCTATCGACAGTCTTCCAAAGCAAGAAAGGACCTGCAAGGTCGTGACCCTTATAACCGCTTACTTGCGCGGCAGAATCGCCTTCGGCTTTCGGCAGAGGCGGTCCGGGACACGACGCTGGCGGTCAGTGGTCTTCTGAATCTCTCAATCGGAGGAAAGAGCGTTCGGCCACCAGTACCGCCAGGTGGCTACACGAAAACAGGCATCCGGTGGAAAGAGGATGAAGGTCCCGACCGATACCGCAGAGGACTCTACATATTCTTCCAACGCACTTCACCTTATCCCCAGTTGATGAGCTTTGACGCTCCGGACTCCTTACAGGTCTGCACCCGTCGAGAACGTTCCAGCACTCCGATCCAGGCGTTGAACTTGCTGAACGATCCCGTGTTCTTTGAGGCTGCGCAAGCACTGGCGGTTCGGATCCTGCGAGAAAAGCCAACCAAATGGTCTGATCAGTTGGACTACGCCTTTAGACTGTGCTTGGGCAGGACGCCGCGCTCGGCCGAATTCCAGCGTCTTGCTGACTACTTCGGGCGAGAAAAGGAAAGGCTACTTCGAGATCCCGTGGTCGCGGAGCAGCGATTTCCAGCCAAAGGCATGGAAAATGTCAACGTAACCGAGGCCGCTGCTTGGACAACACTCAGTAGCGTCCTCCTAAACCTGGACGAGTTCGTCACGCGGAGATAAGTATCATGGACTTCGGAGACTTCAGGCGGACCCATGGCCGTCGTGCGTTTTTACAACGATTTGCCGGGGGACTAGGAACAGTTGGGTTGTGGCATTTGCTATCTGTTGACGGATTCGCTGACTCACCCGATTCCTTGGCAGGTTGGAACCCACTGGAGCCGAAGAAACCTCATTTTACTCCCAGGGCCAAGAACGTCATTTTCCTGTTCATCGAGGGTGGGCCGAGTCAACTCGATCTCTTCGACCCCAAGCCCGAAATGAAAAAATGGGACGGAAAACCCCTTCCAGAGTCAATGACCCAAAATCTGCAACTCGCATTCATCAAGCCGACGGCTCAAGTCTGGGCGAGTCCGCGCATCTTTACCCAGCATGGTGACTCTGGCATGGACTTTTCCGATTGGCTCCCTCATCTCTCGAGCTGCGCAGATGATATCTGCATGATCCGTTCGATGGTTACGGAACAGTTCAATCACAGCACCGGACAGCTGATGATGAGTTGTGGAACGCCGCTGGTTGGACGTCCCTCGATGGGAGCATGGACGACTTATGGCCTCGGGAGTGAATCTCAGAATCTTCCCGGTTACGTGGTACTCGGGAAAGCGACGGCCGCTGGAAGCGGGATCTGGTCGAATGGCTTCTTACAGTCGAGTTACCAGGGTGTTCCGTTCCGCGACAAGGGCGATCCAGTGTTATACCTTTCCAATCCGATGGGCATTACTCAGGAGGCGCAGCATGACAGAATCAAAGCGATACGCGATCTCGGCGAAATAGACTATATCGAGACAGGAGACATGGAGATCGCCGCTCGAATGGCTTCCTATGAACTAGCCTTCCGCATGCAAACGGCAAGTCCGGAACTTATGGACTTCTCAAAGGAGTCGAAGGACACACTGGAAATGTACGGAGTCAATCGGGAGCCGACTCATGAGTTTGCCTCCAAATGCCTGCTGGCAAGAAGAATGGTTGAGCGAGGTGTGCGCTTCGTGCAATTGATCTCTTCGGGTTGGGATCACCATTCAGACCTCAACAAAAACCTCAAGAAGAACTGCGACATCAATGACCAACCCACCGCTGCTCTACTGAAGGACTTGAAGCAACGGGGTCTCTTGGATAGCACCCTAGTGATTTGGGGAGGAGAGTTTGGTAGAACCCCGATGATTGAGGATCGAAAGCCGATCGAACAGGGCAGCGTGGGTCGCGATCATCATCCTTTCGGCTTCACCATGTGGATGGCGGGTGGAGGGGTTAAGGGAGGTCAGGTTCTCGGGAAGACTGACGATCTCGGATTTCACGTCGTCGAAGACAAGATTCATGTTCATGATCTGCACGCCACCATACTACATTGCCTGGGCCTCAACCACGAGCATCTGACCTTTCGCCATCAAGGTAGGAATTTTCGCCTCACCGACGTGGCCGGTCAGGTTGTTCATAAGCTTTTGGCGTAATTCCCACCTCTACGACCGAGCGGTGGACCTATTTGGGCTGAACGCCCTCGATGCGCGCCATGGCAACACTGAGTTACTTGTCCATCCACACGATTCCACGAAGAGCCGATATTCTTTTGTTCAAAAGACAATGGGCGCCCTAGATTAGCTCCTTCATAGGCGTTCCTGTCATGTCGTCAATCGAGTTGGCAATTTTCATAGGGCGGCCGATCGGGTGCATGTAGGTTTTTTCCCAGTCGATCCCGAAAGCCTTATAGATTGTCGCGTAGATATCTCCCATTGTGACCATTCGTTCCGCCACATAGGCACCCTTTTCATCGCTCGCTCCGATGACTTGGCCGCCCTTGATACCTCCGCCTCCCAAGACCAGAGACCAGCAGTGATTCCAATGATCGCGACCGTAACCGGGATTCAGGGTTGGGGTGCGACCGAATTCACCCATGGCAAGGACCACTGTTGACTCCAGCAGACCACGCTGTTCGAGATCTTCCAGCAGCGCTGAGAGTGCCTGATCCAGCAGCGGGACCAGCTCATCGCGATGGTTTTTGTTGTTATTCCCATGAGTGTCCCAGGCATTAAACTTGTAACCTGCGGCCGTTACAAAGCGGCTTCCCGCTTCGACCAGCCGCCGAGCCAGCAGCAGGCTCTGGCCAAAGCCACTGCGACCGTAGGTTGCCTTGATCCTATCGGACTCCTTGGAAAGATCGAAGGCCTCCCGGACAGCCGGCGTCAAGATCATGTTGAGCGCCTGCTCCCGAAAGGTATCCATGTTCGCATGCTCAGCGCGCTCTACTTTTTGACGATAAAGGTGGTCCCATATGTTCAGAAAGGAGCGTCGATCTTCGATGCGCGCCAAGGAGATAGATTTGGGTAGGCTCAGATCGGCTAGCTCAAAGTCCTTTTGGCTAGGATCCGAAGTCACGAGTGGATTGTACTCGGCGCCAAGGAAGGCCGCTTTGAAATAATCCTCATACTGCTTCTCCGTTTCCCACCCCGGAGTCAGCACATGAGCAGGTACCCGATTGCGGGGCGTCATCTCCTTCGCGATGATCGAGCCGAGGCTCGGAAACTGCATAGCCGGGTTTGGTCTATGACCCGTCACAGCGTAATGGGACGCTTCCGGGTGGTTATTTTCTTCAGTGTGCATGGAGCGGACGATCGCCAGCTTGTCCATCTGCTTGGCGACTCGCGGCAAGAGTTCCGAAACCTGGATGCCTGAAACATTTGTGGAAATAGCTTTGAACCCACTATTAGGTTTGGGGTCCCAAGTGTCGACCTGACTGGGACCCCCCTCCAGCCAGAGCAGGATGCAGGCTTGGGCTCTAGCCTTGCTGTGAACCACCTCGGATGATGCTGTGACCAGCCCGCTCTTCAGCTCCAGGTACTGGCTCAAGCTTATGCCCAGTAGGCTCAATGAACCCACTCGCAGGAATTCGCGACGTCTCAGATCGGATTCATTAAAGTGTAAGCAACCTGCTTTTCTCATAATCGGACCCTCATTGTAGATACTGCTGTCAATGGTTCTCTGCAAATTCTCGAGAACTGATCAACCCCCAAAGCAGATCTTCAATTGCCTCCCTCCGCGATGATCGCTGCCGAATCACCTCTGCCACTTTGGCGTGTTCCTCCCGCGTAGGGAATCTCGAAAGGGCTGCCAGGCAAAGCTCTTCAATGACTTCCCGGTTTGAAGCACCGCTTTTGAGCAACCGATCTACACGCGATCCCTCTTCAGAAAGCTTCTTTGTATAAGTTGAACCAGCCAGCATGTGTAAGGCCTGCCCGAGATTCGCCTGGCCGTTTCGGTCTGGCAACGACAGGCGAAGGGATCGCCCATAAATCTCCAAAAAACGAGAGGGATATCTATCAGGTTCCTTCAAGTTGATCGCCCTAGTGCCCGGAGGCTCTTCTCCCCGATCCTTAAGATTGATCGCTGTATGAAATACCTCGGGGACTCCAGTCACTTGACAGATCGCGTCCAAAAGCACTTCCGCATCGAGTGGCCGAGGCACCGCTCGAGAGTAGTTAATCCGATCGTCCTTGTTGGTTTCCCTTGGCGCGCTGGACAACTGGTAAGTCTTGGATTGGGCAATGAGTCGGATCAACCGCTTCAGATCGTATCCATGCTGCCTGAAGTCTTGAGACAGCGCCTCCAGCAGATCGGGATGCGTCGGTGGATTGGTCGAGCGAAAGTCATCGACCGGATCGACAATGCCTCTTCCAAAGAAATAACCCCACATTCGATTGACGGTGGCTTCTGCAAAGTAAGGATGTGAAGTCATCCATTTGGCGAGTTCCAGTCGTGGGTCGGCCATTGAGCTTTTTGGCAGCACGCGACCATCGAGGAAAGCCGGCTCGACCTCTTTCTTTGTACGGGGATGAATTACCTTTCCACCGCCCACCCTGACGTTACCGACTGTTGTCATGGCATTTGCCTGATGGTCATCGATAATCAGGCCGTTCAAAGAGGTCAGTGGACCAAAAAATCCCGCCACACCCCAAAACTGATCCTGGCTCCAGCTTTCAAAGGGATGGTTGTGACATTGAGCACAGTCCAGCCTTCGACCCATGAAGACGCGAATCTCTTCCGCAACCACGTCTGAAACTTGGGCCACACTTCCGTAGGGCAGATAATGCCTTGAAGCACCTTCGTAGCCTTGAGGTGCAAGACGTTCCTGGGCTATCTCATTGTAGGGTTTGTTTTCAGATACGCTGCTGCGGATCCATTCCCAGTACGACTGGCTCTCCTTCGGATTGCCATTGTTCGGGTAAACCCCCACGCGATAGAGGTCGGCAAACCGGAAAGTCCAATAGTCCACATACTCCGGAGAGTTCAGCAGCACATCAATCAGCTTGTCTCTCTTTCTCGCATCCCGGCTGGATAAAAACTCCCGTACTCTCTCCGGTGGCGGCAGCGTCCCG